>NZ_JBEZGQ010000331.1:0-7930 GCF_040650095.1 Actinoplanes sp. NPDC048791
GCAGCGCACCCGCCGCCTCGCCGGCGCGGTGATGCCGGTGGCCCTGTTCACCGGTATCGCCACCGGCACGGTCTACATGCAGGGCATCGAGGACGACGCGGCGGCGGGCACGATCCAGCCCGCGTACGCCCGGGACATCCAGACCCTGAACTACGTCGTGGTCGGCATGATCACGGTGTTCGTAGCGGTCATGCTGGTCAACACCCTGATCGCCGCGACCACGCACCGGCGCCGCGAGTTCGCCCAGCAACGACTGGCGGGGTCGACGCGGGGTCAGCTGCTGGCCATGGTCGGGCTGGAAGGCCTGCTGGTGACGGCGACCGGGGTGCTGTCGGGCTCGGCGGCGTCACTGTTCACGATCCTGCCGTTCGGCTCGGCCCGGGCCGATCGGGTGTGGCCGGATGCCACGCCGGTCGCGTACGTGGTCATCGTGGCGGTGGCGGTCGCGTTGACCGGGCTGTCGCTGCTCGGCACGACCCGCCGTACCCTCCGGGGCCCGGCAGTCGCATCGATCAGGTCCTGAGCGTCTGCTTTTTCCAGCAGCCTCCGCCCCACGGGGCGGGGGCTGCTCCGTGTGTTCGGCCGAATGCTGTCAGCTATATAGCTGGTAGCTTTCACGCGTTCGGGGTCCATCAAGAGGCCCGAGCGGCAGAGGCGCATCGCGGCGGGGCACCTGAGCCTCGTTCTTGGAGTCACGGATCACTTACCGGACGAGTGACCCCATGGTTTGGAGAATGCACGTTGTTCCATGGCGTATTCCCTGGTGAATACCGCTGTTGCCGGCTGGATACGAAACGGATGGCGTCATTCTTCCGGGGGACAGAAACCCGTTGCGCCGCTTCCGGTGGTGACGATCCGGGAGTGCGTTCGTTGTAGAGGTCGCATGCAACTTGCAGGGCATTCTTTGGCTGCTATGTTGCTGATACAACCGAGAGTGCGCAGGCGGGGTGGCATGGAAACCGTGTGGTCTGAGCCGCCCGCCGTCGCACGCCTGCGCGTACGCCGGGCGCTGCGCGAGGCCAGAGAGGCCAGTGGCCTTCGCCAGACACATGTCGCCGACCGGCTCAGCTGGTCCGTGTCGAAGCTCCGGCGTATCGAGGGCGGCGAGGTCGGCGTCTCAATCACCGACCTGAGGGCCCTCCTCGACCTCTACGACGTCCGGGACCCGGTGTTCATCGAGCAGCTGACCAGTTCGGCGGCGGCTTCACGCCGGCAGCGCTGGTCGGTGCCCGCGCAGTTCCGGGCCCGCCTGACGCCCGCCCTGGTGGAACTGCTGCAGTTCGAGCAGGAGGCGACAGCCGTCCGGGCGTATCAGCCCTTCGCCTTTCCGGATGTGCTGCAGACGCAGGCGATGGCTGAGCACCTGCTGGGCACCATCGATGAGTCGCTGTCCGAGCAGGATCGCCAGGTCCGCCTCGACGTCCGGATGATGCGGGCAAGGCACCTGACCGAGCAGGCTGACGCGCCGGCCTATTCCGTCATGCTGGACGAGAGTGTGCTGAAGCGGATGGTCGGCGGCCGTGCGGTGCTGGCCGACCAGCTCGAGGCGATCGTGAGCGCCGCCGAGCGCCCCCACATCCGGCTGCGGATCGTCCCCATGTCCGAAGGCGCCAAGGTCGGCATGCTGGGCGCGTTCACGGTGCTGGATCTGAGCGACGACGGGATCGGTGCCGTCCTCTACCGCGAGTCCGGCACCACCGACCGGATCGTGCAGGATCCCGAAACCGTTAGCTCCTACCGGAACAGATTCGACAATGCCTGGCCGCGTTGTTACAGCGAGGACGACTCTTTATGTCTCGTCCGCACGGAGGCCATGGCGCTCCGGGCGTCGCTGATCCGCCGGCCCTGATCGCCCTGCGCCATTCGAAGCCACCCGCACGAACCCGTTCCGGGGGCCGTGCGGGCGAGCCACGTCTACCAGGAGCCGGCGGTCGGGCCGGCCGAGCCGCCGCGGCGGCGCAGGTACTTCTCGAACTCGGTGGCGATCTCGTCGCCGGTCAGCGGCTTGATGCCCTCGTCGCCGACGCGTTCCTCCAGCTCGCGGACGTAGTCACCGAGCTCGGTGTCCTGCTCGGCGGCGGCCCGGACGCGCTTCTCCCACTCGTCGGCCTCCTCCGCCAGGTCGGCCAGTGGCACCGGCAGGTCCAGCACGTCCTCGAGCCGGCTCAGCAGGGCGAGCGTCGCCTTCGGACACGGCGGGTTGTTCGCGTAGTGCGGCACGTGCACCCAGAACGACAGGGCGTCCACGTCCGCCCGGTCGGCCGCCTCCTGCAGCACGCCGACGATGCCGGTCGGGCCGTCGTAGCGGGTCGGGACGACCTTGTACTTCTCCGCGACCTCCTTCTCCGTCGCCGAGCCGCTGATCGGCAGGGGCCGGGTGTACGGCACGTCCGCCAGCAGGGCACCCAGCAGCACGATGCGGTTCACCTCGAGGCTGTGGCAGACCTCCAGGATCTGCTCGCAGAAGGTGCGCCAGCGCATGCTCGGCTCGATGCCGCGGATCAGCACCACGTCACGCTCGGTGCCGGGCGGGCTGGCCACGCTGAACCGGGTGGTCGGCCAGTCGATCTTGCGCGTCTCACCCTCGGTCATGGTGATCGTCGGCCTGCTGACCTGGAAGTCGTAGAACTCCTCCGGGTCGATGGTGGTGATCTCGCGGGCCTGCCAGACCTGCTCGAGGTGCTCCACCGCAGCCGTCGACGCGTCGGCCGCGTCGTTCCACCCTTCGAAGGCGGCGATCGCCACGGGGGAGCGCAGCAGGGGTAGACCGTCGAACTCTGTCACGGTGCCAACCTTTCGTACCTCACGTACGCAAAGCCTACGTGTCCGCGTCTGATCCCACCCGGCGGCCGCGCCGACCCCGGTCATCGCGTGGAGAGCCCGGTCACAGTGAGTCCACCTGTCGGACACCGATACTCGGCGATCGGGGGATGTGCGATTAGCCTTGCAAGGTGCAGAACTCCTTCCTTGCCGCGCTGACCGATCGCGTCCTCGTCGCCGACGGAGCGATGGGCACGATGCTGCAGGCCGCCGACCTCGACGTGGATGCCGACTTCCAGGGTCTCGAGGGCTGCAACGAGATCCTGAACGTGACCCGCCCCGACGTCGTCCGCGGCGTCCACGAGGCGTACCTGGCCGCGGGGGCGGACTGCGTCGAGACCAACACCTTCGGTGCCAACCTCGGCAATCTGGGCGACTACGACATCCAGCACCGGATCCGGGAGCTGTCGCAGGCCGGTGCCGCGGTCGCCCGCGAGGCGGCCGACGCGCATTCGACCCCCGAGCAGCCCCGGTACGTGCTGGGCTCGATCGGTCCCGGCACCAAGCTGCCCACCCTCGGCCACACGCACTACACCACGCTGCGTGACGCGTACCACGAGAACGCGGCCGGCCTGGTCCTGGGCGGCGCCGACGCGCTGATCATCGAGACCTGTCAGGACCTGCTGCAGACCAAGTCGGCGGTCGTCGGCGCGCACCGGGCGATGGCCGAGGTCGGGCGCAAGGTGCCGATCATCTGTCACGTGACCGTGGAGACCACCGGCACGATGCTGCTGGGCAGCGAGATCGGTGCGGCGCTGACCGCGCTGGAGCCGCTGGGCATCGACCTGATCGGACTGAACTGCGCGACCGGCCCGGCCGAGATGACCGAGCACCTGCGCTACCTGGCGCAGTCGGCGAGCGTACCGGTGTCGGTCATGCCGAATGCCGGCCTGCCGGTGCTGGCCGCCGGCGGCGCCTACTACCCGCTGACCCCCGACGAGCTGGCCGAGGCGCTGGACCGCTTCGTCCGCGAGTACGGCGTCTCGCTGGTCGGCGGCTGCTGCGGCACGACGCCCGCGCACATCGAGGCTGTCGTCAGCCGCGTCCGTGGCCTCAGGGCCGCCCCGCGCGAGCCGCAGCACGCGCCTTCCGCCGCGTCGATCTACCACGAGGTGCCGTTCCGGCAGGACGCCGGCGTGCTGATGATCGGCGAGCGCACCAACGCCAACGGCTCGAAGGCGTTCCGCGAGCCGATGCTGGCCGGCGACTGGCAGGCCTGCGTGGAGATCGCCCGCAGCCAGGCCCGCGACGGCTCGCACCTGCTCGACCTGTGCGTCGACTACGTGGGCCGCGACGGCACTCAGGACATGCGTGAGCTGGCCGGCCGCTTCGCCACCGCCTCGACCCTGCCGATCATGCTGGACTCCACCGAGCCGCAGGTCGTCGAGGCGGGTCTGGAGATGCTCGGCGGGCGCTGCGTGGTCAACTCGGTCAACTACGAGGACGGCGACGGCCCCGGCTCCCGCTACGCCCGGATGATGCCGATCGTCAAGGAGCACGGCGCGGCCGTGGTCGCCCTGACCATCGACGAGGAGGGCCAGGCCCGCGACGCCGACTGGAAGGTCCGGGTCGCGACGCGGCTCATCGACGACCTCACCGGCACGTGGGGCATGAAGCTGTCCGACATCCTGGTCGACTGCCTCACGTTCCCGATCGCCACCGGCCAGGAGGAGACCCGCCGCGACGGCCTGGAGACGATCGAGGCGATCCGGCGGCTCAGCGAGCTGTACCCGGGCGTCAACTTCACCCTCGGCCTCTCCAACATCTCCTTCGGCCTCAACCCGGCGGCCCGCCAGGTGCTCAACTCGGTCTTCCTGCACGAGTGCGTGCAGGCCGGGATGACCAGCGCGATCGTGCACGCCAGCAAGATCCTGCCGATGTCGAAGATCCAGGAGGAGCAGCGCGAGGTCGCGCTGGACATGATCTACGACCGGCGCCGCGAGGGGTACGACCCGCTGCAGAAGTTCCTCCAGCTCTTCGAGGGTGTCGACGTCACGTCGGCCCGCGAGACCCGCGCGCAGGAGCTGGCCGGACTGCCGCTGGAGGAGCGCCTCAAGCGCCGCATCATCGACGGCGAGCGCAACGGCCTCGAGGACGACCTGCTGGAGGCGCTGCAGACCAAGCCGGCCCTGGCGATCGTCAACGACGTGCTGCTCGACGGCATGAAGACGGTCGGTGAGCTGTTCGGCTCCGGGCAGATGCAGTTGCCGTTCGTGCTCCAGTCGGCCGAGGTGATGAAGGCCGCGGTGGCGTTCCTCGAGCCGCACATGGAGAAGAACGAGGACGAGGAGGGCAAGGGCCGCATCGTGCTCGCCACGGTCAAGGGCGACGTGCACGACATCGGCAAGAACCTGGTCGACATCATCCTGAGCAACAACGGCTACGAGGTCGTCAACATCGGCATCAAGCAGCCGATCAACGCGATCATCGAGGCGGCCGAGCAGCACCAGGCGGACGCGATCGGCATGTCCGGCCTGCTGGTGAAGAGCACGGTCGTGATGAAGGAGAACCTGCAGGAGATGGCGTCGCGCGGCGTCGCGGCGAAGTATCCGGTCATGCTGGGCGGCGCGGCGCTGACCCGCGCGTACGTCGAGGACGACCTGCGCTCGCAGTACGAGGGCGAGGTGCACTACGCCCGGGACGCGTTCGAGGGTCTGTCGCTGATGGACAAGGTGATGACCGCCAAGCGCGGCGGCGCCCCGGTGATCGACCCGGAACGCGAGGCCGCGCTGGCAGCCCGCCGGGCCCGCCGCGAGAAGCAGCGCGCGATGGTCTCGGAGAACCTGCCGCCCCTGGACGACACCTCGGTCCGCTCCGACGTGGCCACCGACGTCGACATCCCGAAGGCGCCGTTCTTCGGCACCCGGGTGGTCAAGGGCATCCCGCTGAAGGACTACGCGTCGATGCTGGACGAGCGGGCGACGTTCCTGGGCCAGTGGGGCCTGAAGGCGGCCCGCGGCGGCAGCGGCCCGTCGTACGAGGAACTGGTGGAGAGCGAGGGAAGGCCCCGCCTGCGCTACTGGCTGGACCGCCTGGCGGCAGACCACGTCCTGGAGGCGGCGGTCGTGTACGGCTACTTCCCGGCGTACTCGGAAGGCAACACCCTGGTGGTGCTGGACGAGAACGGCGCCGCGGAAAGGGCCCGCTTCACGTTCCCCCGCCAGCGCCAGGAAAGGCGCCTGTGCCTGGCCGACTTCTTCAAGCCCCGCGGCGCCGACGGCGACCTGGACGTGGTGGCCCTGCAACTGGTGACGGTGGGCCAGCCGATCAGCGAATACACGGCCAAGATGTTCGCCCGCGACGAGTACCGCGACTACCTGGAGGTCCACGGCCTGTCGGTCCAGCTGACCGAAGCCCTGGCCGAGTACTGGCACCGCCGAATCCGCTCAGAACTGACCCTCCCGAACGGCACACCGGTGGGCGCGAACGACCCGACCGACCTGGCGGGCATCCTGAAGAACGACTACCGCGGCTGCCGCTACGCATTCGGCTACCCGGCCTGCCCGGACCTGGAAGACCGGGCGAAGGTGGTCGATCTGCTGGACGCGGGCCGCATCGGGGTGAAGCTGTCGGAGGAGTTCCAGCTGGAACCGGAGCAGTCGACGGACGCGATCATCACCCACCACCCGGACGCCAACTACTTCAACGCCAAGTAATTGGTAGACCTGCGCTGAGCTGCGGACACGCTTCGGTCGATTTCAAGATCAGGCCGTCAGGCGTGTCCGTGGCGCGGCTCAACGACCGATCGACGGCACGCCGGATACGGTCCTCGCTGCATAGCAGCAGACACGCGGCGTGAAACGACCCCCTGGCGGCTCAGAAGTAGGAGCGCTTGCCGAGGAGTTCTGCGGCGCGCCAGATGTGCCGGGCCCGGCGTTCCGCCGTCTCGATTCTCGGCTCCGGGTCGTCGGGCAGGCCGGTGAGGATGATGCGGCTGACCAGGGTGACCAGTGGGCCTTCCCGGCCGGGCCGCTGCTCCGGGACGACCACGCCGACGTAGCCGCGGCGCAGGGTACGCGGTGCTATGACCGTCATCATCCGGTCCAGGTGGTGCTGCTGCGCGACGATCGCGACCGGCCGGTCGTCGCCGAAAAAACCCTCGATCTCCGTACGCAGGAAGTTCGTCACCGTGTCGATGGATCGGCTCTCGGCAACGATGGATTCGCCCGGCACACCTTGCCGGACCAGCTCGGCTTTCATCATCTCTGCCTCGGGCAGCCCATCTCGATGATCGACCGGCGTCTTGTAGCCGGAGCACACGACGCGTCCGCCCGCCGGGCCGGCCACCTCGTCGAAGAGTTGATGGGCCACGGTGAGCCGGGCGAGTGCCTGCTCAGGCAGCCCGAAACCGGTCGCGTCGCGGCCCCGGCCGGGCACCAAGATGTGCGCGATGTCCCGCAGCTCCGCCGTCCCGGGAAGGACCTCCAGACCCATCCCGCCAGGCTAGCGCCCGCGGTTGTACATCGCTGCCAGGCAGGCTTGCAGACGATCATGCCGGAAGATGTAGTGATTGCCGTTCTTTCGCAACACGCCGGAGTCGTGACAGACCTGTAGAAACGGTGCGAAGGCCCACGGTAGCCGGTCGCGTAGGTAGAGCCACAGATGAGCGACCTTGAACGGTGCCCACTGATTCCAGAAGAACACCGCGGCCGCGACGCCGACCGGCAGCGCACTCAGGCTCCAGAAGGCACTCGGCGGGTGGAACATCGGCGCGAAGATCACGTAGCCGCTCGTCAGGGTGATAGTGGCCAGGGCCATCATGCCGATGCCGGAGCGCCGGTCGTTGTTGATCACCTTGAGCGGGTCGGCGGTGCGGGCGCCGGTGCCCGCATCCACCTTGGGCAAGGACCGCAGGACCCGTGCCGACAGCCGTCCGCCGCCGTATCCGACGGTGAGGCCGAGCGCGGCGGCGACCAACACCCAGCTGATGAACGGCCGCATGGTCAGACCCAGCCACCAGTCGGCGGCGTTCGCCGGCCACCACACCGCTCCGGTCGCGAGATAGCAGGTCGCGGCTAGGGCCTGTCCTGCCGATCATCGGAGCCATATCAGGGCGGCGATGAGCAGCAGTGATGAGCGGTAGAGGGCGGCGCGTTTGGCGTAGCGGGTG
>NZ_JBEZGQ010000332.1:0-7922 GCF_040650095.1 Actinoplanes sp. NPDC048791
GCCGCTTCGGCAGCACCTGCCCGGTGTGCCGGCAGCTGCTCGGTGCCGCCCAGCCGCCGCTGGACCCGGAGACCGGCCGGTTCATGATGCCGCCGTCGTTCCGGCTCGAGGTCGGCGCGCCCGACGGCCGCAACGGGATGCCGTGGCGGGTGACGATGCTGGCCGGCAACTACCGCCCGGCGGAGTCGCTGGACCCGGCCTTCAACGAGCACGAGGTCGACTTCGTCTACCTGCTCTGCGGCGGCGGGCACATCTTCCCCGACGCCACGCCCGTCTTCCGGGCCGGTCCGGCCCGCCGGCCGGACGAGGCCCGCCAGACCATCGACGAGTGGAACATGGTCGCGGCCATGGGCGCGCCGGCCAGCGGCAAGACGTACCTGCTGGTCCGGACGCTGAAGCAGAACCTCGACAACCTGACCCGGTGGGACGCCCAGGACGATCCGGGCCGGATCCGGCTGCGCAAGCTCAGCCCGCTCGAGGAACTGCCGCTGACCTCGCGGATCAGCAAGTACAACAACACCCGGCAGACCGGGGAGGCGATCCAGCCCACCGGTACGGACGGCCAGGCGACCCCGGCCGGCATGCTCCAGGATCAGCTGCGGGACGCGCTCGCGGCGATCCAGGAGCTGGTCCGGCGTACGGTCGCCGACGGCGAACGCCGCGCCCAGCAGTGGGGCAAGCAGTTCCGCCAGCCGCTGGTGGTACGCACCGACAGTGCGGGCCGGCGCACCTGGACCGGGGTGGCCGACCTGCCCGGTGAGTTGTTCGACGAGCACGGCACCAACCGCCGCGAGGCCGGGATGCTGCGCTCGTTCGACGCGCTGCTCTGGGTCGTCGACCCGGCGGTGGCCCCGAACGCGCCCGAGTGGATGGCGACGGAGTCGGTCGCCGAGGAGCGGCTGCTGCTCGACGGCAGCCTGCGGCCCGGCACGGTCAAGGCGTCCGGCGCCGACGTCGTGCGCGGCAACCGGGAGTCCATCCAGGACGACATCGGGTTGCAGATCACCATGGTCGACGGGCTGTTCGCGACCAACGAGGGCCGGCCGTTGCAGATGCTGGTGGCGATCAGCAAATGCGACCTGATCCGCGCGGCGCTGGAGAAGCCCGGCCTCGACCTGCGGGACATCGGCGCGCCCGGCGAGGTCGAACGCGGCACGGCGACCTACCTGTCCGTCGCGATGGACCGCTGGTCGCGCGGTGCGGGCGCCGATCCGGGCGCCACCCAGCTGCTGACCTACATCTGGGGCGCGCACAACCCCGAGCCCGCCGTACGGCAGCGCCGCGCGGTGCAGGTGGCGCGCGGGCTGCTGGACCACTTCTCGCAGCCCGAGGAGTTCTGGAAGCTGGTGCACGTCGGCACCGACAACGAGGTCAGCATCCCGCGCGGGGACATGACCAGCGAGGTGCCGCAACACGTCCGGGTCCCCTCGATCGACGAGCATCTCGACAGCGCCCTGCAGCCCGGTTCCGGCGCCCTGATCCTGCTGCGGGACCTGATCATGTCGGCGGTCGGCTGCGGACTCGCGTACGGCCTCGGCCAGCAGAGCGCCCTGTTCCGGATGCACCGCGAACCGTGGATCACCCTGCGGTTCTTCCTGTGCTCGCCGCTGGCCACCGTACCGATCGCGGTGGACGACATCCGGCTCAAGCCGCTCGACCCCCGCGACCGTTTCCCCCGCGTCGACGACCGCGCCGCCGCACTGACCCAACTCCTGCTGGCCGTTCTTGGGAGGGCTCGTAGATGACCGACGGCATGATCATGGTGCAGTGGGCCGACCTGACCGGCCGGGGCTTCAGCCCGCACGACGTGGGCCCGGCCGCGCCCCGCGAATACTGGGCGGCCGCCGAGCGGCTGCTGCAGGCCGACCTGAGCCAGCCGCCCGAGGGCATCCGCTCGACGGTCGGCCATCCGGTGTGGACGTTGCGCCGCGTCGCCGTGCAGGGCCGCCGGCTGTGGTGCTTCGTCGTGCAGGGCCGCCGGGGGCCGTTCGGGGTCGCCGGCACCTGCCGCTTCGCGTTCGCGGCCGAGGGCATGTCGGCCCTGGACGCCTGGACCGCCGGCACCGAGCTCGCCGCGGAGGACCGGCCGGCGCTCCCGGACGACGAGCGCTTCCAGACCGTCGTGATGCAGGTGCTCGGCGGCATCGTGACCCGGCAGGCCGCCGTCCCGGTGGACGGCGACCCGGCGCAGACCGCGGCGATCATCCCGGCGGTGCTGCGCGTGCTGCCCGAACGCGAGCTGCGCACCTGGTCCTGGTCGACGTGCATGCTGCAACGCCCGGACTCCCCCGAGCTGCGGGTCGTGGCCGGCGGCTGGCCGGCGGACTTCCGCCGCCAGGAACCGCACCGGGCGGACAGCATCGACCAGTGGTTCCGCCGCGGCCCGGTGACCGAGGAGGAGATCAAGACCAGACTGGGCACTGCTGCCGTACGGCGGGGCTTCGAGTACCTGGTGCACTACGCCGCGACGGGTAAACGCCCCGACCCCGACCTGTTGCGGGGCGAGCTCACTCTCGACGAGATGCTGGTCGAGCTGGGCCACGCCAACCACGTACCGGAGTGGCACGACGTACCGTCCATGGTGCAGACGCCCGGCGGTCGCCGGCGGCTGGCCGAGGGCCACCTGCCGCTGGTCACCGAGTGGGCCGGCAAGGAGCCGGTGGAGGCGGTCCGCGTGTTGCGGGAGGAGCTGAGTGCGCCGCTGGAGCAGGCCCTGCTCACCGGCGTGGTCCGGGCGCAGGACGACCGGCCGGACAACATCCTGGGCCTGCCCACCGCGGAGCGGCCGGAGCTGACCGCCTGGCACGAGCGGCTGGCCACCCTGCTGCTGAGCGCCTATCCGCAGCCCAAGCGCCTGCGGTCGGTCACCGAGGGCTGGATCACCCGGTCCGGCGTGCTGTGCGACCTGAAGGACCGGGTCGCCGCCCGCGCGTGGCTCAAGCGGCTGGGCCTCACCACGCAGGCCGACAGCGAGTACTTCCCGCCGGACGCGGGCATCGTCGTCGGCGAGCTCAACGAGCATCTGATCTACACCCAGGCCGCGCACGACGAGGTGATCCTGGCGGCCAAGCCGCTGCGGTTCCTGAGCTCCCTGACGAAACAGTTGCAGCCGCTGCCCAGCCAGGCCGTGGGGACCATGCTGTGGCTGTCGGCCATGGAGACACCGCGGGCGGGCACGGATCCGGACGTGCTCCAGCGGCTCGCGCGGGACCTCACCCGTACGGCCCTGCAGGGCCGCTGCGACGAGCAGTGGATCGACACCATGCTCGACACAGTGCAGCAACAGCTCGCGGGCGGCCGCTCGACCCGGTTGCAGCGCATGATGTACGGCGCCCTGGAAGCGTTGCTGGAGCTCGATCCGGAGGCGCCCCGCACGAGCTCCCTCGTGCAGCGCTGCCGGGTCATCGGCTATGACAACAACGCCTCGTCCCAGGTCGCCACCGCGCTGAAGCTGGCCACCAGCGGACCGGCACCGGCGACCCAGCCGCTCGCCTGGGGCCAGGACACCGGCAGTTTCCAAACCATCTCCCCGCGCGGTTCGAGACCTCAGGGCAGCGGCCTGCGTCAGCGGTTCGCCGGCCGGGGACCCGTGTATCTCGCTGGGTGTGTTGTCGCCGTCACGGTGCTTGTCTCGGCCGGCGCGTTCATCGCCACCCGTACCGACGGTGCCGCGCCCGTGCCGCCGCAGCCGACCCTGGCGGCACCGGCGCCGGCGAGACCGGTCCGCCTGCCACCTAAGACGATCGATCTGCCGCCACTCGCGCCCGGATCCCGCACCGACGACGAGCAGACGTTCCGCCAGCAGTTCAACCCGAGCCAGTCACCGGGCGCCGTCCCGGCCTCCGTCATGCTCGTGAACTACGGCAACGACCTGAGCAGGGCGGCCGAGCTGGAGAAAGCCCTCAAGAGGTCCCCGGACCTGAAGGACGTACCGTTCCAGCTGGTGGATGCCCGCGAAAGCTCACCCGGCGGCAAGTTGGTCGCCACCGTCTACTTCAACCGCTGAGACGCGGAAGGGGAGAGCCGCCCGGCTCTCCCCTTCGGTCACTTGAAGCGCCACCTCGGCGTCGTGGCGTCGGCGTCGCCCTCGGCCTCCGGATCCGGCACGGCCACCGACGTCCCCGGGTTCGCCGGCCGGGTGGCCGACTCGTCCGCCGGCCAGTCGTTGTAGCCGGTCCGGTCCGGCTTGACCCGGCGCGGGCCCGGAAACCGCAGCGTACGGCGGGTAGCCGTCTCGGTCGCCGGGGCGCCGTTCAGCCGGTGCAGTTCCTCGCCGTGCCACCGGTCCAGCTCCCGCTTACGGATCTCCGTCTCGACCTGTGTCTCCCGGCCGGCGGTCTCCTTGCGGATCAGCTCCTGCCGCAACGCCCGGGCCTCGAGCTCCTGACGTTCCTGGTCGCGCTCGAACTCGATCCGCGTCCGCGCCGCCTCCACGTCACTCTTCTCCGCGGTGGCCAGGATCTCGTCGTACGCGGTGGGTGGCCCGATGTTGAGCAGGAACTTGGTCAGCACCGGCAGGATCTCGATCGCGGTGATGAACAACAGCAGCGTCAGGTACGCGGTCTTCAGCGTGGTGTTGCTGTCCGTGATCTGGCTCAGCGCCTCCAGCTGGGCGAGCAGGCCCCGGTCGTTGCCGCTGTCGATCAGGTAGCGGTCCTCCTCGGCCTGCTTCTGGCTCTTGAGCCGGGCCAGCTCCGCTTCCTTGGTGGCCAGCTCGGTCTGCGCGGTCGCCTGTTCCTTGGTGCTCGTGGACGCCTGCCGCGCCGCGGCGGCACCCCGGGACCGTTCCAGCTTCTCCTTGGCGGCGTCCCGCTGCTCCCGCAACTCACCGGCGGCCCGCAACTTCGTCTTGTACGCCGGCCCGCCACCCTTCTGCCCGGTGCCGTCGGAGCCGTCGAACTCGGCGATCGCCTTGGCCCGCGCCTCGCTGTACCGCTTCTCCAGCGCGTCGTACTCGGTCTGGTCCCGCTTGACCTCGGGGTCCTGGCCGACCAGATCCTGCACCAGCGAACCGGCCGCGACCTGCTGCAGCTTGGTGACCTCGGCCTGCAACGCGGGGATGACGGCGAAGCGGGTATCGGATCGCAGCTTCTGCTCGTAGGTGTTGCGTTCGACCTGCTGGGTGATGGTGAGCTGGGCCTGGATCTCCCGCTGGAAGATCCACAACACCAGCGGCGTCGAAACCACGGCGCCGATGACCAGCGCCAGCAAGATCCGCGGTACGAGCGTCGCGAGGTTCTGCCACCACAGCTCACGCCGGCCCGCCGCGGCCACCAGCCAGCGGTCCAGGTTGGCGATGGCCAGCGCCCACAGGACTCCGATGAGGACGGAGACGGCCAGCGGGGCCCGTACCCCGGTGTGCAGGGCGAAGCCCGCGGAGAGCCCGGCCATCACCGCCGTGGTCAGCACGACGCCGCCCAGCCCGGAGTATTTGCGTTTCTCGCGGGGGCTCCGCGAGAGGGTGTCGGGGTCGGCGCCGGAGAGCCAGATCAGCAGCCCCCGCCGCGGGGAATTCATGTCCTTGTGCGCGCTTGCAGCCACTGACTGTCGACTCCCGTCGGACTCTGGGAGTTCACTATCTCCGGCTGCCCCGGACACGGAAATCCCCCGTAGGCGTGGTGCCCACGGGGGATCAACGACAGTTCACGAGCAGCGGTTACAGACCCCAGGCGGCGAAGAGCTCACGGGCCGCGTCCGAGCCGGCCTGCGCCTTGCCGCCGTCCCAGACGAAGCCGGTCAGCAGCCGCAACGCGTCGACCGGGTCACCGGAGCCGTCGAGCTTGCCGTCGACCAGCCGCCAGCCGCCGAGCTCGTCGCTCCCGGCAGCGAGCCGGGCCGCGGGTGCCGGACCGAACAGCCCGGACAGGTCCGCCGCCACGAACGTCGGCCGCCGCTCCGGCGGGGCCGCGAGCAGCTCCGCGGGCCCGCTGACGCCGGTGAGAACCAGCAGACTGTCCATGCCCGCACCGACCGCACCCTCGATGTCGGTGTCGAGCCGATCGCCGACGGCAAGTGGCCGCTGCGACTTCGACAGCGAAGCCGCGGTCTCGAACAACGCCGGCGCGGGCTTGCCCACGACCACATCGGGCTCACGGTTCAGCGCGGTCCGCAGCACCGACACCAGCGAACCGTTGCCCGGCAGCGGGCCACGCGGGCTCGGCAGGGTGCGGTCGGTGTTGGTCGCCATCCACAGCGCCCCGGCGCGGACCGCGAGCGAAGCCTCGGCCAGCACCTTCCAGCCGACATCCGGGCCGTAACCCTGCACGACGGCCACCGGCTCGTCCTCGAACCGCTCGACCGGAACCAGCCCGGCATCGCGAACCTCGGCCCGCAACGCCTCCGCCCCGACAACGAGCACCGGGGCACCGGCGGGCAGCCGCTGGGCCAGCAGGGCGGCCGCCGCACCGGCCGAGGTCAGCACCTCGTCGGCGGCGGCGGAAACACCCATGCCGGTGAGCAGCGCGGCGACATCGGGGGCCCGCCGCGACGCGTTGTTGGTCGCGTACGCGATGGCCGTGCCGGCCGAGCGCAGCCGCTCGACCGCCTCGGCCGCCCCGTCGATCGGCTTGTCGATCAGGTAGATGACGCCGTCCAGGTCAAAGATGACCAGGTCGTACGCCTCAACCAGACTCACGCCTCCGGCTCCTTGTCGCCCTTCGCCGGACGCTCGCCGTCGATCTCGCCGGTCCGGTCCTTGTCCTCCGCCGCCTCTTCCTCGTCCTCCGCGGCTTCGCCGGTGACCTCGACGTCGGTGGCCTTTGCCTCCGCGTCCTCACCGGTGATCGCACTGTCGGCGGTCTGGGCCTCCGTGTCGGCGGTCTTGGCCTCCGTCACCTGGTCTTCGTCGATGCCGGCGTCGACGTCCTCGACCAGGTCGTCGTCCTCGTCGTCCTCGTCGCTGTCGTCTTCGTCGTCCTCGTCGGCGAACGCCTCGTCGCGGAATTCCTCATCCGCTTCCTCAGCGTCCGTCTCCGCCGCGGTGGCCGAGGTCTCGACGGGCTGGTCGTCATCGTCCTCGGGCTCGTCGCCCTCGATCGTGACGCCGTCCAGCTCGAGCAACCGCTCGGCCGCGTCGGTCAGGTTGTCCTCGTCAGCGGCCGCAGCCCGAGCGAACCACTCCCGGGCCTCGTCCCGCCGGCCGGCAGCGAGCAGCGCGTCGGCGTAGGCGTACCGGAGACGCACGGCCCACTCGGCGTCCTCGTCAGCGGTCAGCTCCCGAACCTGCAACATCGCCACAGCGGCGTCGTGCTGACCGAGGTCACCACGGGCGCCGGCGGCCACGATGAGCAGCTCGATCGCGCCCGCCTTGTCGAGGCTGTCCTTGTCCGCGCCACGGAACAGGTCAATGGCCCGTTCCGGCCGGCCCAGGGCCCGCTCACAGTCGGCCAGCTCGGCCAGGTGCGTCTGCCGCCCCGTCATCCGGTGGTACGTGCGCAGCTCGGCAATCGCGGTGGTCCAGTCCCCCACGGCATACGCGGCCAGCCCGACGGCCTCCCGCACCACAGCGATCCGCGAAGCCATCCGCCGCGCGGCGATGGCGTGCTGAAGCGCCAGCTCGGAATCCTCGTCAATGATCTGACCGGCGGCAACAAGGTGCCGCGCGACCAGGTCGGCGGTGTCCCGGGACAGGCTCAGCAGCTCAGCGCGAACCTCCTTGTCGAGATCCGTCGCGACAACGTCCTCGGGCAGCTCAGGCGCCTGGAACGCGGGCTGCTGCAGATCAGGCTGCTCGAAGCCACGCTCACCCCGAGGCCCACGGTCATCCCGAGGCGCGCGATCGTCCCGGGGTGCCCGGTCGTCACGGACCGACCGGTCGTCGCGGGGTGCCCTGTCGTCGCGGGGTGCCCTGTCGTCGCGGGCCGGGCGGTCGTTGCGGTCGTTGCGGTCGTCGCGCGGGCCGCGGTCGTCTCGAGGCGCCCGGT
>NZ_JBEZGQ010000333.1:0-7897 GCF_040650095.1 Actinoplanes sp. NPDC048791
GACGGCGATGCCCCGGGCGACCCGGCGCCAGCGGTCACGACGCCCGGAGGCGAAGCTGTGTCTCATGTGTACTCCTGCTCGGTGGGGGGCGGTCCGGCAGCAGAGAGCGTCAGCGTCACACGCCCCCTCGCTGCCGGCCGGGCTGAGGTCACGGCGTGCGGCGACAGCAGTTACGCCTGTTCCGGAGGTTGCCAGAATGTTTCCAGACATTCAAGAGTTTCATGGGAGCGCTCCCACCGACTCTGTCGAATGCCGCGACATAACGCTTTTCACCACCCCAACTTGCGCGTTGAACTGGGCGAAACGGTCTGGCAACATTGCTCGCAGTCAATGGCCTGCCGGGTGCATCCCCTTGCGGCGCCCTGGAGGGTGAAGTGCGCAGAACATCGAAGCTCATCACCGGCCTCGCGGCCGTCGTCGTCTCGTTCACCGCCGCCGTCGTGGCGCTCGGCACGACCCCGGCCGACGCGGCGGTGGGCGGCTCCGGCCCCTATCCGGCCGACTACGAGACCTCGACCGGCCTGCCCGACCACACCATCTACCGGCCGCAGACCCTGCCGTCCGAACCGCTGCCCGTCCTGGTGTGGGGCAACGGCGGCTGCGCGGCCAGCGGCACCGCACAGGTCAACTTCCTGCGGGAGATCTCGTCGCACGGCTTCCTGGCCATCGCCAACGGCGCGCCGAACGGGTCCGGCTCCACCACGTCCCGGATGCTCACCCAGTCCATCGACTGGGCCGTCGCGGAGAACACCCGGGCCGGCAGCAAGTACTACGGGAGGCTCGACACCAGCAAGATCTCCGTTGCGGGCTTCTCCTGTGGAGGCCTGGAGGCGTACGCGGTCTCCGCCGATCCGCGGATCACCACGACCATGATCTTCAGCAGCGGGTTGCTCAATGACGGCGACGACTACCAGCTGCGCGGGCTGACCAGGCCGATCGCGTACTTCATCGGCGGGCCGAGCGACATCGCGTACCCGAACGCCATCGACGACTGGGGCAAGCTGCCGGCCGGGCTGCCGGCCTTCATGGGCAACCTGAACGTGGGCCACGGCGGCACCTACGACCAGACCAACGGCGGCGAATTCGGCCGCGTCGCGGTGCTGTATCTCAAATGGCGCCTGAAAGGTGACGTCACCGCGGGCGCGAATTTCGTGGGGGCCGACTGTGGCCTGTGCCGGGCTCCGTGGACCGTGCAGCAGAAGAACCTGACGCTCGGCGGGGGCGCCCCGTCGACCACTCCCCCACCGACGTCCACCTCGCCCACTCCACCCACTCCGTCCACTCCGCCTCCGGGCGACGGTGTCTGCTCCGCGGCCTATTCGGTCCAGAACCAATGGAACGGTGGTTTCGTCGCCGCCGTGACCGTCACCGCGGGGAGCACCGCGCTCAACGGGTGGCGCGTCACTCTGGGCTTGCCGGCCGGGGCGTCCGTCAGCTCGGCCTGGAACGCCGTCGTGAGCGGCACCAGCGGCACTGTCACGATGACCAACCAGAGCTACAACGGGCGGCTGGGTGCCGGTCAGAGCGCCAGTTTCGGCTTCCAGGGAACTGGAAGTGGCGGCGGCGCCACCGTCACCTGCGCCGGGAGCTGAGTCCAGGCGCGTTCGCAGGCCGACGCGCCAGGCTTCCACCGGGAGGGTCGCCCTGCCGGGTGTGACGAGGAGACGCCGGGGCGGCCGGAGTCGGGAGTTGCTGGGATGGACGGCACTCGCGCGCGCGAATTCCGTTGCGCCTTCTGAGATGACGGCTGGCCGACGACCTTGTTCTGCGGTACGACGGTGCTCGCTGGCGCCGACCGCCTTCAAGCACCGTCGGACGGGTGGCCCGAGTAGCCCGGGTAGCCCGGGTAGCTCCGCCAAGGCGATGGCGACCGCCGGGGCGACAAACACCTGAACCTGCTCAGGAGCACCTCAACCTGCTCAGGAGCACCTGAGCCTGCTCCAGGAAACCTGAGCCTCCTCCAGGACAACCCAGCCGCCTCAAGCACACCTCAGTCTGATCAAGCACACCTGAGCCTGATCAAGCACACCTGAGCCTGATCGAGGAAACCTGAGCCCGATCAGGGTCAACTCAGCCTGCTCCAGCACACCTGAGCCTCTTGCAGGACAACCGAGCCGGCGAAAGGACACCTGAGCCAGATCACGGGCACCTGAGCCAGATCACGCGCTTGAGCCCGACAAACAGAACGGCGGCCCCGGCCCTGCGTGCGGACCGGGACCGCCGACTCACGACCCTGCGCTAGTACCCGTAGATCATCTTGTAGGCCACCTCAGGCAGGAACTGCCCGGCGGAAGACCCGGCCCCAACCCCGCAGTTCCCGTCGGACTCCCCCGGCGTCTTCAGCCAGAGCAGCATCTCCGCCCCGCCGCCCATCTGGGTCGGGGTGCCGATCCGGCGACCGCCCGGGTTGCACCACTGACCGTTGCCGCCGTTGCCGTTGCGGCTGGTGTCGATCACGAAGGGCTTGCTGTACCCGTAGGACCGCAGCGCGGACGCGACCCGGTTGCCGTAGTTGGAGTTGTCGCCGGTGGTGAAGTAGTTCGACACGTTCAGCGCGAAGCCGTGGGCGTTGGCCACGCCGGCCATGTTGAGTCGCTGCGCCATTGTCTGGGCGTCGATCCACCCCGGGTTGCCGGCGTCGAGGTAGGCCCAGGTGTTGGGCGCCTTGGAACGGAACTGGTTGGCCGCGCGCGAGAGCATGCCGACGCGGTCGTTGATCTGGGCCTGGCTCATGCAGCTGAAGTCGCCCAGCGAGTCCGGCTCGAGGACCACCACGGCGGGCCGGTTGCCGATGGCCGACGCGAAGGACGAGATCCAGGCGTCGTACGCGCC
This sequence comes from Actinoplanes sp. NPDC048791, assembly GCF_040650095.1. Taxonomy (NCBI): domain Bacteria; kingdom Bacillati; phylum Actinomycetota; class Actinomycetes; order Micromonosporales; family Micromonosporaceae; genus Actinoplanes; species Actinoplanes sp. NPDC048791. The sequence continues at coordinate 2,833 of NZ_JBEZGQ010000333.1, forward strand.
GACGCTGCCGGCGCCGCCTCCCGAGTGGCCGCCGCAGGCGTCGCGGCCGGGGATGTTGTAGGCCACCAGCAGGGGAAGCTTGTCCACGGCGTCGGCGGCTCCGACGTACCTGCTCACCGCGCCCGCGATGTCTCCGCTCCAGTTGCCGAACCAGCTGGCCATCGGCCGCTGCGCGATCTGGGACCGGATGGCGGCGGCGCGACCGTCGTTGGGGTTGGCGGCGACCCACGACGCGGGGCTGGAGCTGGGGTTCACGTAGAAGCCGCTGGTCTGGCTGACCGGATCGGCGTGAGCGGCGGGCGCGACGAGCAGGACCGCGGGGATCGCCAAAGCCAGCGCGGCGGCGAACACCCGGGGACGGGTCGGTCGTTTCATCGGCGGATCTCCTCAGTCTCGGTGCGAAAAACTGGAAGCGCTTCCAGACATGTTGGTCGATGTAAATGTCTGGCAACACTCCCGTAATGTCAAGACATCGAGCATCGTCGCGGTAGGCCGACCCCAAGAGCACGGTGGTAACTTTCTGGGACCGCTTCCAGTCACATCGACATGGATCCCGCCGGACTGGCCCGGTCGATATCATCGGGCGGCGAATCCGCACCACCCGGGCGACGGTCGCCGCAGGCCGGGCCGACGAACGATGGAGCATTCCGGCGCAGGCACCCCGAGCAGCAGGCGGAGCGCGCAGGCGCCACCCGCAGGAAGGACCCGGCAACGCGATGGCAGCAGACACCCCTCGGCGCCAACCCACTCTCGACGAGGTGGCCGAGCGCGCCGGCGTGTCCCGCTCGGCCGCGTCCCGGGCCATCAACAAGGCGCCGCACGTCAGCCGGGCCACCCGCGCCGCCGTCGAGCGGGCCGTCAAGGAGCTCGGCTACCAGCCCAATCGCACGGCCCGCGCCCTGGCCACGCAGCAGACGGGCATCGTCGCCCTGGCGGTCTCCCATGACGCCCCCGAGCTGTTCGCCGACCCGTTCTTCGCCCAGGTCATCGTGGGCGTCTCCGCGGCGCTCGAGGACACCGAGCTGCACCTGGTGCTGTGCCTGGCCAGCTCCGGCCGCGGCCAGACCCGGCTGACCAACCTCCTGCGTACCCGTGGGGTCGACGGCATCATGCTGATGGCCCTGCGCGGGGACGATCCGCTGACCCGCATCGTGCGCCAGGCCGGCCTGCCGGCCGTCTACGGCGGGCGGCCGTTGACCTTCGAACCGCAGTGGTACGTCGATTCCGACAACGTCGGCGGGGCCCGCCTGGCCACCGAGCACCTCATCGGCCTGGGCCGGACCCGCATCGTCACCATCTCCGGCCAGACCGGCACGGAGGTCGGCGAGGCCCGCTACCGCGGCTACCGCGAGGCGATGATCATGGCGGGCCTGATCCCGTACGGCATGACGGAAGGCGACTTCACCGAGGCCGGCGGCGCCGCGGCGATGAAGACACTGCTCGACAGCCACCCGGATCTGGACGCGGTGGTCGCCGCCAACGACAACATGGCGGCCGGTGCGCTGCGCGTGCTGGCCGAGTCCGGCCGATCCGTACCGGGCGACGTGGCGGTGGTGGGCTTCGACGATCTGGACATCGCCGAGCGGACCCAGCCGCCGCTGACCACGGTCCACCAGTCGATCCAGGCCCTGGGCAAGGAGATGACCAGGATGCTGATCGACCTGATCGCCGGCCGCGAACGCACCTCCCTCATCCTGCCGACCAGACTGGTCGTGCGCGATTCGGCATGATGCCGTCGCGGCGAGCCAGGATGCCGACGAGGCCTGGGCGCAGCATCTCGCCGCCCGCGTCCGGGTCCGGGCCCTGGAGGAGCCAGCCCGCTACGACCCGCCCGGGGTCCGGGCCCTGGACAAGCCAGCCCGCTATGACCCGCCCGAGGCCCGGGCCCTGAACGAGCCAGCCCGCAACGACCCACCCGGGGTCCGGGTCGTGGTCGAGCAAGCCCGCCGCGACCCGGCACTCGCCATCGGGACCTGCACCGCCAGGCCGCGGTGATCCGCCCCTGACGTGAGGTCCGGCACCCCCGAAAGGACGGTCAGGGCTTGTCCTGCGCCGCGACCGGCCGGGACAGGGCGATCGCCCGCAACACGTTGACGCGGCCGAAGCCGTAGCGGGCGTCCTGGCCGCTCTCGCCGAGCTCGTCGGTCGAGCCGGCGATCTGGTCCATCAGGTACCGGGCGCGTTTGCTGCCGGTGTAGGTGCTGCGGATCGACGGGACCGCGCTGAGCAGCAGAGCCATCGCCCCGGCGACGTGCGGGGTGGCCATCGACGTCCCGTTCAGGGCCTTCCACGTGCCGCCCAGGTAGGACGACGTGACCGCCACCCCGGGTGCGCAGATGTCGGGCTTGGTGAAGATCAGCGGCAGGTGTTCGGCCGCGATCACCGTCGAGGTTGTCAGGACCTCCGACAGGCCGCCGCTGAAGCCCGCGACGACGTCGCTGTGATCGGTCGCGCCGACCGCGAACGCGAGGATGTCGCCGCCGGTGGTCGCGCCGGTCTGGTCGCCGCGGTTGCCGATCGCGGCCACGATCGGGATGCCGGCCCGCAGGCAGGTACGGAACGACTCGGTGAACACGCCCGGCGCCAGTGAGGTGAAAGCGCCGGTGCCCGAGTCGAACAGCGGCGCGCTCAGGGACATGCTGAGCACGTCGACGCCCTGTTCGATGGCCCAGGTGATGCCGGCCAGGATCTGGGCGAGCGTACCGCTGCCGTCGGGCAGGACGCGGGCGACGGCGAGGTGGGCCTCGGGTGCCACCCCGATCCACTGGCCGCTGGTGTTGCCACCGGCGATGGTGCCGCAGACGTGCGTACCGTGGCCCTGGGTGTCGATCGGGGTCGAGCCGGGCACCGGCAGGCCCTGGCTGTCGAACTCGGCCCACCGCTTGACCTTGCCGGCCAGATCCGGGTGGGTGGCGTCGACGCCGCTGTCGAGGACGCCGACCATCGCGCCCGCCCCGCGGGCGCCGTAGGCACCCCAGGCGGCCAGCGCGCCGACGGCCGTGACCCCCCACGACGAGGCGGAGTTGTCCAGCACGGCCGTGGGCAGTTCCCGCGCCGCGGTGACCGGCGACAGGGCCACCCGGGCGTTCGGGTAGACCGCGGCCAGGCCGGGCGTGGCCGCCAGCCGGGCCAGGTCGTCGCGGTCGAGCTCGAGGTACGCCGACCGGGACGGCCAGAACGCATTGGCCGCACCGAGCTTGTTCTCCTGCGCCCGGCGCACGGCGTCGGTGGCCAGCAGCGGTTCGAGAGCGGCGGTGTTGGACCTGCGTACCGACGACAGGCTCGGCTGGGCCGGATCCGCGCCGGCCAGGTCGGGGACGGACGGGCGCATGGCGGGCACGCCGCCCGCGGTGGCACTGGCCAGCACGGCGGCGGACCGGACGGCCCGCACCGGCTCGGGGAGGACCTCGCGGGCGGAGGTGGCCTGCGACCGGCCGCCCACGTCGAGGCGCGAGTCCTCCTGGTGATCGGGCGAGCTCATCTGGACGACGACCCCGACGGTACGGCCGGTGTCCTCGTCGAGAATCCGTTCGATCTGGCGGCGAGTGGTCTCGGACATGATCTGTGCTCCCTTCGGTGCTGTCGGGTCGGCGGGTCAGCCGCCGCAGGGGAACTCGCACCAGCCGGTGCCGTCCGAGAGCGTCACGTAACAACCGCAGCCCTCGGGGCCACAGATGATCTCGACGTCCGTGACGTCGGCCCGGTCGGCGTGGGCGTCCCGCACGAACCGCGGGGACATGCCGTCGAGCGCTCTGCCGGTGGTGCTGGTGAAGATCTGCGCCATCTCGTCGAGCCGGCTGGTGATCTCGGTGGACAGCTGCGCCATCCGCCGGGCCTCGGCCTCGGCCAGCGGGAAACGCGGGCCGTAGGTGCCGGGTTCGTGCTTGACCGCGCCGGCCGGGGGGACGTGCTTGACGGCGTCGCCGGTGGTGGTGGGTTCTGCGGTACCGGACATGGCTTGCTCCCATCGGGTCGGAATGCTGGAGAGGTCAGCGTCCCGGGGCCCGAGGGGCGGTTGACAGAATTGACCAGGACTGCCCAGCCGGTCCAGCAACACGCTCCGCAATCATGTTGACACCGACCGCACGTCTGACGACGGTGGACTGGTGGGAGCTCTGCCGAGGCCCGACGTACCACCCGGTCCGCTGCGGGTGCTGTTCGACCGCCTGCACGAGCTGCATCACCAGGCCGGCTGGCCCAGCCTGCGGACGATGGCCCGGGAGGTCGGGTGCAGCCACGCGACCGTGGCGGTGGTGTTCGCGGGACCGCGGGCGCCGCGCTGGGGACTGCTGGAGCTGGTCGTGGAGGCGCTGGGCGGCGACGTGGAGGTCTTCCGCAACCTGTGGCTCGACGCGACGTCCGAAACGGCGGATCCGGCAGCCGGCGCGCCGCCGGGCCGCACAGTCCTCACCCGTACGGAGCCACGCGAGCTCCCGGCTGACGTCAGCGGCTTCACCGGCCGCCGGGACGCGCTGACCGAACTCGACCGGTTGCTCGACCGCAGCGGCGACGGCGTACGCATCGTCAGCCTGTCGGGGACCGCCGGCGTCGGCAAGACCGCCCTGGCCGTGCACTGGGCGCACCGGGTCAGCCGCCGCTTCCCGGACGGACAGCTGTTCGTCAACCTCCGCGGCTACGACCCGGGCGCGCCGGTGACGCCCGCCGAGGCGCTCGGCGGGTTCCTGCGGTCGCTGGGCGAGCCCGGGACGGCGTTGCCGGTGGCCGTACCGGAGCTCGCGGCGCGCTACCGCACCCTCATGGCCCGTCTGCGGATGCTGGTGCTGCTCGACAACGCGAGCAGCGTCGAGCAGGTACGCGACCTGCTGCCCGGCACAAGCTCCTGCGTCGTCGTGGTGACCAGCCGGGACGCGCTGCCCGGGCTGGTGGCCCGGCACGGAGCCCAGCGCGTCGAACTCGACCTGCTCTCGACCGAGGAGGCGGCCGGACTGCTCGTGTCACTGATCGGCGCCCGCGCCCAGGCGGCTTCGGAGGAGGTGCTCGCGCTGGCCGGGCGCTGCGCGTACCTGCCGCTGGCCTTGCGGATCGCGGCCGAGCGGGCCGTCAG
>NZ_JBEZGQ010000334.1:0-7889 GCF_040650095.1 Actinoplanes sp. NPDC048791
GCGAGGCCGACCTGGGCGGCCTGACCGGCGGCGCGCGCCTCGCCGACGACCACAACGGCTACTCCGGCGAGGGCTTCGTGGCCGGGCTGGAACGGACCGGAGCGGGGGTCGCCCTCACCGTGACCGGCGTGCCGGCCGCGGGTGACTACCGGGTGCAGGTGCGCTACGCCAACGGCCAGGCCGGCAGCCAGCCTGTGCAGACGCGGACGATGGCAGTGACGGCCAATGACACCGCGCCGGCCACGGTCACGCTACCGCCGACCAGCGGGTGGGACTACTGGCGTACCGCGTCGGTCCTGGTCTCGCTGCGGGCCGGCACGAATACGGTGGCGCTCGGCTGCCCCACCGAGCAGAGCTGCAACGTCAACGTGGACACCGTCGCGGTCACCGCGAAGAACGCACCGCTGCTCGCCCCGCACGCGCCGCTCGGCGGCTACCGTCGCGGCCTGGACAACGTCAACGGCGGCGCGCGCACGTACGGCGGGCTGCTCTACCAGGACGGCTGGTCGCTGCTCGACGACTCGGCGTCGGCGCTCTACCGCCCGGCCACCGGCACCGTCACGCAGCGCCGGACGGCCGGGCAGGACGGGTACGTCTTCGCGTACGGCCAGGACTACCGCCGCGGGCTGCGCGAGCTGTCCACGCTGACCGGGCCGACCAAGCTGCTGCCCCGCTGGGCGTACGGCGTCTGGTACTCGGAGTACTACGACCGGACGGCGGCCGAGTTCCAGGGCCTGGTGTCGCGGTTCGCCAGTGAGGGTGTGCCGCTGGACGTGCTCGTCGTGGACACCGACTTCAAGGCGCCGGACAAGTGGAACGGCTGGTCGATCGATGCCACCCGGTTCCCCGACTGGAAGGCGTTCGCCGCCGGGCTGCGCTCCCGGGGCGTGCACACCGGACTGAACATCCACCCCAGCATCCTCGGCTCCGACCCGGCGTTCCCGCGGGCGCAGCAGCTGGCCCGGGGCAAACTGCAGAAGGTCGGCTGCAACGGCGGTCCCGACTGTTACGTGTTCGACTTCGGTGACCCGGACCAGCTGAAGGCGTACCTGTGGCTGCACGACCAGATGGGCGCCAAGGGCGTCGACTTCTGGTGGCTGGACTGGTGCTGCGACAGCTCCCGGTCCACCTTGGCCGGCGTCACCCCGGACGCCTGGATCAACCAGCAGTACGCCGACAAGACCGGGTTCGCCTTCTCCCGGGCGTACGGGTCGCTGCAGGCCGGCGGCTACGGCAACCCGGGTCCCGTGCCGACCGGGCCGTGGGCCGACAAGCGGACCACGCTGCACTTCACCGGCGACACCATCTCGAACTGGGAGACCCTGCGGTTCGAGGTCGGCTACACCCCAGGCGAGTCTGCGGCCACCGGGCTGGCCGCGGTCAGCCACGACATCGGCGGGCACACCGGCGGGCTCCAGGAGCCGGGCAGCGAGCCGGGCAGCACCAAACTGCCCGACGACCTGTACGCCCGGTGGGTCCAGCTGGGCACGTTCCAGCCGATCGACCGGCTGCACTCCAACCACAGCGACCGGCTGCCCTGGCAGTACGGATCGGCCGCGAACGCCTCGGCCAAGAAGTTCCTCAACCTGCGCAAAAAGATCCAGCCCTACACGTACGCGGCAGCGGCCGAGGCCACCCGCACCGGCACTCCCATCGTCCGGCCGATGTACCTGGCGTACCCGGGCGAGCAGGAGGCCTACGCGACGGCCGGCAGCCAGTACCTGTACGGCCCGGACCTGCTGGTCGCCCCGGTGACCACGCCGGGGGCGACCGCCACCACGACGGTGTGGTTCCCGCCCGGAAGCACCTGGACGGACTACTTCACCGGCAAGCGGTACGCGGGCGGCACCACCGCCGCGGTCACCACGACGCTGGACACGATGCCGGTCTTCGTCCGTTCCGGAGCGGCCCGGCCGTAATTGAGGCAGGGCAGCAAAACGGCGGGTGCCGGGCAGCTTCCAGGCCCGGCACCCGCCGCTCGCCTCTACGCGGGCTCGATCCAGAGGTTGCGGTAGCGGACGTTGGCGCCCGGGTCGCCGTGGTCCTGCAGGCGGATGGGCAGCATGTCCGGTCCCTCAGCGGCGCCGTTGCCGGTGGGACCGTCGATCGCGACGTTGTTGTGCACCGTCGTGCCGTTCCAGACCACGGTGACGCGGGCGTCCTCGGTCTTCGTCGTGCCGCTGTAGCGGGCGGCCCGGAACGTGATGTCGTAGGTCTGCCACGTCTCCGGGGCCGTCCCGGCGTTCGCGGACGGCGCTCGTTTCAGGTAGATCGCCGCGCTGTCGTTGTCGGCCGGGGTCGCTTTGCCGTACGAGTCGAGGATCTGGACCTCGTAGCGGTCCTGCAGGTAGATGCCGCTGTTGGCCCGGGCCTGCCCGGTCACGTCGGCCGGCAGGTTCGGCAGCCAGAACTCGGCGTGCAGCTTGAAATCGCCGAAGGTCTGCTTGGTGCGCAGGTCCCCGCCGAGCACCTCGGCCGAGCCGCCGGAGATCGGCCAGGTCGGCGCGCTGCCGTCGGCGTTCTGGAAGGCCTGCAGGTTGCCGCCGTCGAACAGCGTCACCCGGCTGGTGCCGTTGTGGGTCCACTTCTGCTGGGTGACGTTGGCCGGCGTCCAGATCTGGAGCTGGGTGCCGTCCGCGCTCGAGCCGCCCGCGGCGTCGAGCACCTTGCCGGACTGCGGGTTGAGCAGTGACCCGTCGGCCTGGGCCTGCCACACCTGCGCGGTGCTGTTGTTGCAGGTGTAGAGCTGCACCTTGGTGCCGTCGGCGGTGCCGGCGTTGTCGATGTCGAGGCACTTGCCCAGCGCCCGCAGGGTGTCCCCGTTGCGGGTCCAGCTCTGCGCGGTGGAGTTGTTGCAGGTGTAGAGCTGAACCTTCGCCTTGTCGGCGTTACTGGCGTTGTCGACGTCGACGCACTTGCCACCGATGCCGGTGATGGTGCCGGTCCGCGCCGTCGTGGTGCTGCCGCTGCCGGTACCGACGGTCAGGCTGTCCAGGTTGACGTTGCCGACGTCGCCGGTGTCCACCTTGTAGGCGACCGTGTTGCCACCGGCCCGCAGGGTCACGGTGTCGGTCTTGGTCGCCCAGGTGTCCCAGTTCCCGGTGTCGGCCAGGCTGACCTGCCGCACCTTGCTCCCGTTGACGTACAGGCTCACGGTCTTGGCGCCGGCCGACGGGTTCGGTCCATTGCTGAAGCGCAGCCCCACCGGGTACGACCCGGCCGACGGCACGTCGACGCTGAAGGTCGTCGCCGCGCCGACCGAGCCGTAGCCGGCGACGAAGCCCGAACCGGTGTAACCGGTGTGGTCGGAGGCCACGCCCGCGGTGCCGCTGAGGCCGGCGTTCTCGGCCTCGACCCGGTCGGTACGCAGCGTCGTGCCGTCGGCCAGGCTGTTGAGCGTGTACCAGGCCTCGGTGCTCCACAGCGAGGTGCCGGACGTCGAAGTGAAGGGGCGCGGGGAACGGACGTGCACGACCCGGCCCGGCTTGAGCCCGTTGAGCTTGAGCGTCACCTTGAGCCGGTCCGCCGAGAGGGTCGCCGACGCCACCGACAGGGACTCCTCGTCGACCTTGGGGCCGCCGTAGGACGGGGTCGGGACGTAGCGCCACTGCTCGGCCCGGTAGCGCGCGGGGAGCTGGGCGGCGGTGCTCTCCGACACGGGCTGGGTGTACTCCAGCTCGAAGCCGCCCGCGACCGCCCGCATCGCCTTGATGTCGAAGACGCTGGTGCTGTTGGGCGTCAGCTTCTGCAGCCCGTACGTGAGCTTGCCCTCCTGGCCCCAGTTGCCGCCGGCGCCGAGCCCACCGTAGTAGAGCGCACCGTCGGGTCCCTGACTCAGCCGCAGCACACCCGACTCCAGGCCCTGCGTGAGGCGGAAGACCGCGCCCTGGTACTGGCCGTTGATCTTCTCCAGGAACGCGCGCTGGATGCCGCCGTACGTGACGTCGCCGAAGAGCATCTGGCCCGAGTACGGTCCCGAGTTCAGCAGCAGTGGCGTGCTCGGCGAGTTGGCGATCTCGTTCTGCGGCAGCCACAGCACCGGCTGGGTGACCGGCTGGTTGTCGAACGGGCCGTCCGGGTTGGTGTAGTGGTTGAAGAAACGGTTCGCCTTGATCTGCACGAGTTTCGAGGCGGGCAGCCAGCCGCCCTGGTTGTCCAGGACGAAGATGTCGCCCTCGGGTCCCCAGCCCAGACCGTCGGGGGTGCGCAGGCCGCCGGCGACGTACTCCACCGCACCGGTCGAGCGGTTGATCTTCAGGCTGGTGCCGCGGTTCGGTGAGCCCTGCGGCTGGGTGGTGGCCCCGCCGAGGTCGATGGAGACGGACAGATTCAGGTAGAAGTAGCCGTCCTTGTAGAGCAGGCCGAACGCGAACTCGTGGAAGTTGCCGTCGAACGGCCAGGTGGCGACCCGGCGGTACTGGTCGGTGACGCCGTCGCCGTTGGTGTCGTTCAGCTCGGTGAGCTCGTGCTTCTGCGACACGTAGATCTTGCCGTCGACGATCTTCAGGCCCATCGGCTCGCGCAGCCCGGTGGCGACCTTCTTGTACGTGACCTGGCTCGGCGACGTGCTGCCGGTGACGCCGCTGAGGACGTACACCTCACCGGCCACGGTCTCGCTGCCGCCCCAGGTGGCGATGGCCAGGCGCCCGTCGGGGAACCAGTCCATCGCGCTCACCTGCGGCTGGAAGCCGGCCGGGCGCAGGTTGGTGAGCGTGTAGCCGGGGTGCACGGCGTTGAGCGGCAGGCCGTCGCCGGGGCTGTCCCCCGCCGCCTCGCACTCCTTGCGCCCGGGCGCGGTCACCCGGACCACGCCGGCGTCGGTGCTCAGCGCCGAGTTCGGCACGACGGTGAACGCGGTGGCGCCGGGCTGCCGCCATTCCAGGGTGAGCTGCTGGCCGCCGGTGGCCTCGAAGTAGTCGATGTGCAGGCTGTGGTACCCGGTCGTGAGGGTGATGCCGCCCTCCATCGAGGTCACGCCGTGCAGCCCGTCGTGGTTGATGACGGTCGCGCCGTCGATCAGCAGCCGCGAGCCGTCGTCGCTGGTGAGCCGGAACGTGTACAGGCCGGCCGCGGGGATGGTGACGTTGCCGATCACCTCGGCCTGGAAGTTGTCCTCGACGCCGAAGTCCGCGGCGGTGCTCCAGTTGACCGTCGGCAGGAGCTTGTCGACGTTCGGGGTCTGGCCGGACTTGAGGGTGCAGATCCGGTCGCGCGCGGTCTGCAGGTCGAAGGTGCGCAGCGTGACGCCGGGCTGCTGCGGCGGGACTGCCGCGGCGGCGGGGACCGCTTGCAGCAGGCTGGCCAGCAAAGCGGCGCCGACCAGCAGAGACATACGGGGACGGGTGAACATCGACATTCTCATAGAGCGCTCTCCCCAGACACCGGGACGGTCGGGATCGAGGGTCGACGACCATCGATGTCTGGGAACGCTAGGCTCCTTCTGCACCAAAGTCCACAACTTTGGTTACCGGGCTATGAACTTTTGCATTTTTCTTCAGAAGTCAGTCAGCCAGGTGGGCGCCGATCTCCGTCTCGCTGACCCGGGTGGGCTCCAGCACCCGGTGCAGGAACTCGCGGGTGCGCTCCTCCCGCGGGCTGCCGAACACCGTGGCGGGCGGGCCCTGTTCGACGATCACCCCGTCGTCCATGAAGACGACGCGCGCGGCGACCTCCCGGGCGAACGCCATCTCATGGGTGACCACGAGCATGGTCATGCCCTCGGCAGCCAGGCCGCGCATGACCGCGAGCACCTCGCCGACCAGCTCGGGGTCGAGGGCGCTGGTCGGCTCGTCGAAGAGCATCAGCTGCGGGTCCATCGCCAGGGCCCGGGCGATGGCGACCCGCTGCTGCTGGCCGCCGGACAGCTGGGCGGGATAAGCATCGGCCTTGTCGGCGAGACCGACCCGGTCCAGGTTCACCGAGGCGATCCGGCCCGCCTCGGCCCGGCTGCGCTTGAGGACCCGGCGCTGCGCGATGGTGACGTTCTCCCGGACGGTCAGGTGACCGAACAGGTTGAACTGCTGGAAGACCATGCCGATGCCGCGGCGGACGGCGTCGATGTCGCAGTCCGGGTCGGTGACCTCGACACCGGCCACCCGGATCGTGCCGGCGCTGGGCTCCTCCAGCAGATTCACACAGCGCAGCAACGTGGACTTGCCGGAGCCGGACGGGCCGATGACGCAGACGACCTCGCCCGGATCGACCGAGAGGTCGATGCCGCGCAGCACCTCCAGCTTGCCGAAGGACTTGTGCAGGCCGGCGATCTCGATGGTGGACATCGTGCTCACCTCTCTCTCCGGGCCCGGCGCTCCAGCCCGCGGACCAGCTGGGACAGCGGCAGGGTGATCACGAGATAGAGCAGACCGGCCACCACCAGCGGGGTCGGGTTGACCCGCGTGTTGAGCGCGTCGCCGGCGAACTTGGTCAGCTCGATCGTCGTCGAGGTCACGCCGAGGACGTAGACCAGCGAGGTGTCCTTGGTCAGCAGGATGATCTCGTTGGTCAGCGGCGGGATGACGATCCGGAACGCCTGCGGCAGCACGATGGAGATCATCGCGCGGGTGTGCGACATGCCGAGCGTACGGGCGGCCTCGAGCTGCCCCTTGGGCACCGCCTGGATGCCGGCCCGGATGGTCTCCGCCATGTAGGCGGCGGCCGTCAGGCCGAGACCGACGGTCACCGAGCCGTAGACCCCACCGGGGATCTCCCGGTCCGGAAAGGCCAGCGGCACGCCGTAGCCGACCATGAACAGCACCAGCAGCGCGGGCAGGCCGCGGAACAGCTCGATGTAGGCGGTGGCGAGCCACCGGTACGGCAGGATCGACGACAGCCGCATCAGGGCCAGGACCAGCCCGACCGTGAGACCGAAGACGAACGCCAGCAACGTGTACGCGATGGTGTTGCGCAGCGCGACGGTGATCGCCTGGGGGAACATGCTCCCGGCGACGTCGAGCCGGAAGAACGCGTCGGACAGCCGGCCCCAGTCCGCGGCGCTCACCGCGGCCACGATCACCAGCGCGAAGACGACATAGCCGGCGACGCGGGCGATCCGCTGCCGCCGGCGACGGCTCATGACCATGGCGTGGATCAACTGACCGGCTTCTCGCCGATCCAGCTCTTGTAGATCTTGTCGTACGTGCCGTCGGACCGCGCCGCCGTGAGGGCCTCGTTGACGACCTTGAGCAGCGCCGCGTTGCCCTTCTTGACGGCGAAGCCGTACTGCTCGCCGGTGTCGAACCCGGTGGCGACGACGACCTTGCCCGGGTTGGCCTTGATGTACTCGTTCCACACCGGCAGGTCGTTGACGGCCGCGACGATCTGGTTGGTGGCCAGCGCCTGCTGGAGCGCGGCGAGGTCGCGGTAGGACACCACCTCGATGTCCAGCTTCTTCTCCTTGACCTGGGCGTTGATGTACTCCTCGCCGGTGGTCCCGCCCTGCACGCCGAGCCGCTTGCCGGCCAGCTCCTCCAGCGTCTTGACCTCCTTGCCGGTGAGCACGGCGAGCGCCTGGGTGGCGTCGAAGTACGGCTCGGAGAAGTCGAGCACCTTCTTGCGTTCCTCGGTGATGGTCATGCCGGCCGCGGCGAGGTCGCACTTGCCGGCGTTGAGGTCGGAGCCGGACTTGATGCCCTCGAACGGCGTGTCCACGATCTCCTGGGTCACCTTGAGCTTGGCGGCGACCAGATCGACGAGCGCGACGTCGAAGCCGACGACCTTGCCGGCCGCGTCCTTGGACTGGAACGGCGCGTACGGCAGGTGGGTGCACGTGGTGAGCACCCCGGACTTCACCAGCGCCACACCGGTGTCGGTGGTGCCCCCGGTGTCCTCTTTGGCGCAGCCGGCAACGCCGCTGATCGCCAGCACCGCGGCGGCCGCGAGGGCCGCCGCGC
>NZ_JBEZGQ010000335.1:0-7863 GCF_040650095.1 Actinoplanes sp. NPDC048791
CGGCGGGCAGCGCCGGGGTGCTGGACCTCGCGGCGGTCTCCGCCACGGCGTACACGCTGGTGCTGCCCGACTCGGGCGCGGACTACGTCGACCCCGCCACGGGCGAGCCGCCCTCGCGGTGCCGCACCGGCGAGCTTCGCATCACCGGCGACGCCGGTTCCCTGGTCTTCGAGAACATCACCGGACACGCCTGCTCGCTGCGGGGCCACCCCGGCGTCAAGACCGCGGCCGGCGCGTTCACCCCCGCCGGCACGGCGGCACCGGCCATGCTGCTCGCGCCCGGCGACCGCGTCCAGGCCGCGATCCGACCGGCCACCAAGACGTGCAAGACAACGGTACGGGTGCCCGGCTACCAGGTCACGGCGCCGGAGGACACGGGTACGACGTTTGTGGCCGCGCCGCACGACGCTTGTGCCCCGGGTTCGGTGGCGGCGTTCACCGTGGCTGGCTGACGTTGACGGCCGACCGAGTTCACCTGATGCGGCTCGCAAATCGTCATGTGCACCGAGACCTGGTTCGGCGTCCCTGACCCGGAGCCGGGGTTGGGCCGACGCCTTGCCGGGAGTCGCTGACCCAGGCTCGGATGTCCGCGCGGTTTGACGGATGGCCAGTGGGGAGTGCCTGCCCAAGCCACCGGGTCAATGCCGGATGGCTTCGCCCGTAAGTACGTTCGACCGGCACCCCACCTACATCTTCGCCTCCTGGCATCCGGCGCGTAACCTCGACCAACATCCCCACCGGCGCGGATAGCGCTCGGCTTTCGACCGGCATGGACCAGCCGCCGCCATCGATACCGAAAAGACGACGGCCGTCACCGCCGCTGTGCGCTACCGGTGGCCTGCGGATGGCCGCCGCGAGGGGTCAGCGGCTGGCACTCGGCGAGCAGCGCACGCACGTAGGCGGCGGCGACGACCGACGCGTACCCGCGCCAGAGCCGGGTGGTGTCGGCGTCACCGTAGTCGCTGATGCCACGCACCACGAACCATTCCAGCCCGCTCGCGAAACCGGCGCTGCCGATACCCTTGCCCTCCATCTCAATGGCGATCAGTTGGTGAGTCGCGGCCAGCTCGTCACGGATCCGCGCGCTGCGCAGCGACCGGTCGGCGCTGCCGATCAGGCCGTGCCGAACCCATGGACGCTCTGCCGGGAATGAGTCCGGACGGGCGAAGGCAGGAATGATTGTCAGTGCGCGGTCGATCTGCGGCTCCCACGGCCGCTCACCGCGGATCTCCAGGGCTTCGAGGTAGCGGGCGAGCCGCACGAGCAGCGGCGAGGGCAGCGGAAACGGCTGCCGGGGTTGCCGTCCGTCGTCGCGCTCAACCACGTGGTCGTAGTCGGCTATCCCCCACGTCGCTACGGCGATATCGCCGACTCTCACGTGGCGTTCGGGCCGGTCTGGCGCCGGCACGCCACACGCGATCCCGCACATGATGACGGTGTCCACGCTGGGGAAGCTGCGGATCAAGTTGGCGCAGGACTCGGCCGCGGCGGTGTTGCCCGTGTCGCCGAGCAGCGTCAGCACCATCTCGTGGGGCCGCTGCGCGTCCCGGCTCGGCAACGTGCCAAGGACATACTGGGCCCGATCGCCGCTGATCGTTGACGGGCTCTGCGCGTCGTCGAGTAACACGCTCACCGCTGCGAACTCCTCCGGGAGCGCGGTCACGATTCCGAAGACCGGCTGGGCATGCGCCATGCTCCCAGGCGATGCGGCGGGCAGCGCCAGGTAATTGCCGTTGCCGATCGACACCATGTTGGCGTTGACCTGTCCGTTGATGGTGAACGTCTGATCTCGCATTTCCTACCCCTCGCCGCGGCCCGGGTTGCCGAACGTGTTGTTGTTGCCGAAACCCACCATGTCGGCCCGCACGTTGCCGACGTTCCAGTTCTGGATCTGGTTGATCGTCACCGCCGTCTCCATCTGATCGGGGTCGATGCCGTGAGCCTGGAGGTATGTCTTGATCGACGTGACCAGTCGATCACGCAGTTGGTCGTTGATGCGGATCAGATCGCGGATCACGAAGTGGTCGAGTTCCTCGGGCGTCCGCCAGCTCACGCCCTCGCGGATCGACATGACGGCGCCGAGATCGTAGAACCAGCGGCATCGCACGGCCAGTAGCCAATGCGCACGTGCGGATTGCCGTGCACCCCAGTCGAACAGACGCCGTGCGCAGCGGATGGGACTGCCGAACACTGCCGCCGGGATGCGGAAAGTCCATAACCGTATCGCTCGCCCGATCTGATCCCGCAGCCCGAGCGGCAGATCGATGACCAGAGCCTCGACATCAGGGTGCACCGGAGTGATCACCAACGGCACGAACTCGATCGAGAGGCTGCCGCCCTGGAGAAGCGGGCGGACGAACGTGCAGACGCCGATTTCCCCATCCCGGCAGATCTCCTGAAGGTAGAAATAGACCCGCTGGTCGTCGGCGCGCTCCGGATGGCGCAGTTCTTCGGCCAGCTTCTCCCACTCCACGTGCGGAAGCGGACGTCCGTCCGCCACCAGCGGCGAGTTCCAGGCGAGCTTTCGTCCGTCAACGTAGATGCGGTGTCCGGCCATCAACTGTCGGGACGTAGTGCTCTCAACGGCGGTCTCCACGAGGAACTGGCCCTCGAGCCACTCGTGGAATGCGACCACGTCGAATGTCTCAAAGGTGTCGTCGGGCGCGTCCGACGGCCGGCGACGAACGTCGATGTCGAGCTTCCAGGGCCGGACGACGAGCCCGTTGCCGACGAATGGCGCCGAGGCCCGCTCTTCGGAGTACACAACCACGTTGGCGCTCGTGAGGCCCTCGATCCGCTGCTCCAGCCGCCGGTGCACCGGGGGTGCAAGGTCGCGCGGCTCGGACGAACCCTCGGCGACGATCGCGGCCGCCCGCCGGTGCGCCATGGCGGACTCGGCGATGACGACCACCCCACCGGTCGCCAGGCCGACCAGTACCATCAAGGCACAGTCCCAGAGCGCGGCCTGACTCAGCACGAGGACGATGGCCAGCATCGTCGCACAGGTCAGGGATGCGACCCACCGCAGCGGGCCGGAGCGCCCGCGGTCCCGATTGCTGCGCCACGCCCAGACGCCCATGGCCCTGAGCCCGCGAGCCAGCCGCTTGCGTGCGGCGCACACTGCGATGAAGAGCGCCACCGCCGCGACCGCCGGGCGGAAGCCCAACGGGTGGGACAGTCGGCCGATCACCGAGCAGATCACCACCACTGCAACGAGAGAGCACCCGACCTCTCGGCCGAGCCGCAATCGCCGCGAGGCGGCGGCGTGGCGGACCACCGCCACGGGATCCTCTGTGATGGACGGTGCGTCGCCCTGCGGCCGACCGTCAAGAATTCGCAGAACGTAGTCCGCGAGACCTTCCGATACATGGGTTGCCGCACACAGTGTTTGGTTCACCGTGCGGCGGCGAATCGGCGCCGGCTCGACCCGCTCGCGCTGTGACGCAACTGCCGTGGTCACATGTGCTCCTCGATTGACAAATGGTGCTCGGGTAGCAGCGATTCATTCCACTTCATTCACGCCCTTGACCAAGGCCGGGACCCATTAGGCTTCCGGCACGCGCGAGAACCTGCGGAGTGATCAATAAGCGCCGGGCGGGCAGATGACCTTTTACGAACCCACGTCGAGATTCCTGTGCCCAGCGAGGGCGCGCAAGTCCATCAGACCAATTTCGGACGCGGCCCGTCCTGACGCCTGCGAACAGTGATTCCGGCCTAGTCCAGCAGCAGACATCGAGGAGACCGGACGGGCATGACCAACCCGGAGAGTGATCTACCAGCTTCACTACGTGCGTTCAGCGCGCGTCTCAAGGAGCTGCACCTGGCGGCGGGTGGGCCGTCAGTGAGTTCCCTGCATGCCGATCCGACCTTCCCACTACGTCGGGCTCACATCTACGCCACCCTAGGCGGCAACATCTCCCAACCGCCGAGCTGGAAATTCGTCGAGGCCTTCCTTCAGCGGTGCGCCCGGTACGCGCGCGGGCGAAGAATAGATCTCGAGATGTCCACCGAACCCGCGGACTGGGAACCGACGTACCGACGGCTCACCCAGCTCTGGGAAATGCACCAGCGGGAGCAGCATTCGGCCGATTCCTTCGCCGATCGGTACGGCAAGGCACGCGGTCAGGTACTGACCGTGCAGGACATCACCCACCACGTCGTGCGCGACGACCGCCGGATCGGCGTCGTGACCGGGGACATCCGCCAGGTGCGGTGCGCCAATATCTGGGTCAACCCGGAGAGCACCGAGATGGAGATGGCCCGCGTTCACGAGTTTTCGATCTCGGCGATCATCCGTTACGCGGGCGCGACGCACGACGCACGTGGCCGCGTAGCGGAGGACCTCATCGCCAATGAACTGACCGCGAAAGTGGCCGGTCACCGACCGGTCGAGCCGGGCACCGTCGTCATGACGGGCGCAGGCCGGCTACGGGAGCTCAACGGCGTCCACTATGTCGTACACGTCGCGTCGGTCCACGGCGAGCCCGGTTCGGGATTCCACCCGATGCGGGACGTCGGCCGATGCGTGACTAACGTGCTCCAAGCGGTCGAGCTTCTGGAGATGCCGGTCGCCATCCTGTTTCCGCTGCTCGGAACCGGCAACGCCGGCGGCGACGTCGGCCGGATTGCGACGTCGCTCGTCCACGAGGCCCGCAACTATCTGAGGGCGGCGCCGGCCAGCCGGATCAATACGGTGTACTTCCTGGCCTACACCGACCAGGAGCGGAACGCCTGCCGTCGGGCGCTCAAGGCGGCCGATCTGCGCCCTGAAGCGAGTTAGCCGCCGCCCTGCCGACCAGCGAACACCGGGTCGTCGTCGGTGTGCGCAAGGGGCGCCCCACGCTGCACCGGCGCTCGGTGGCCCCACATGGTGGCGTGCGGCCAGGTGGCGCCAAGAAGAGAGTCTTGACATCTCGCTGCGCAG
Source organism: Actinoplanes sp. NPDC048791 (assembly GCF_040650095.1). NCBI lineage: Bacteria > Bacillati > Actinomycetota > Actinomycetes > Micromonosporales > Micromonosporaceae > Actinoplanes > Actinoplanes sp. NPDC048791. The sequence continues at coordinate 4,925 of NZ_JBEZGQ010000335.1, forward strand.
ACACGGCCGTGAGAGCTGCCAATCCCTGAAGGCGTCGAAGGCCGCTGAGCCCTCGCGGGCGATCACCTGACCGATACCGCCGAAAGGAGCACCAACTCCTGTCGGCTCAGCGCTGTGACGTTCCCGCGCATGACGAGTCCACCAGACAAGAGCCGAGCCCATCGCCTTGTCGCCACCCTGATCATCGCCGCCGGGCGAGGGCGAGTTGCTCCTCCGGTGTCGGGCCGTCGTCGTCCTGCCCCTGGTCACCGGGAGCCAGCAACCCCCAGAAGATCATGACGACCAGCGCGGTCCAGCCCCACCACGGCACGCCGAGGCCGGCCACCGCGGCCAGCACGTCGGCGGCGGCGGTCATCGGGCGCCTCCGGCGCTGACACAGGTGCGGTGCATAGCGGCTCCTCTGCTCCGGCGGGTGGGCCCAGCCGATCGGCGGCGGGCCCGGGATCGGCGGCCCCGGCCATCGATCGGCTCCGACGGTCCCGCGGTCGGCCCCGGAATCGGCGGTGGGCCCCGACAATCGGACGGCCACCGCCGGAGCTGAGGGCTTGCCGCCGTGACTCAGGCCGCACCCTTCCGCGCAGCGAGCATCTCCCGGTAGTGGGGGTTGTTCATGACCCCGAGCACGTTGCCGAACGGATCCACCACCGAGGCCGTGGCGAAGCCCTCCCCCGACCCGTGGTGGGTGATCGGCTGGTACTCCGTCGCGCCCAATTCAAGCAGCCGCGCCACGGTGGCCTCGAGGTCGTCGACGTGCCAGTGCATCACCGCGCCGCCGGGGGTGGTCGCTGCCGCGGGCGGGGCGTACCTGCGGTCGATCAGGCCGAGCTCGTCCTCGTCGTCGCCGACGCGGAACTCGATGTACGCGGGGGCCGCCGGCGCGGGCGGGAAGGCGTAGTACGGCTTCGCGCCGAACAGTTCGGCGTACCAGTCCGCCGCGGCGCTGACGTCGTCGGCGTAGAAGCTGATGGTGGCGAATCCTCGGAACATCGTGTTCTCCCCTGCGCTAGTGGAACGACCTCATCATGCGGGGTATAAGTGCTCACCGAGTGAGCACTTTTCCTGACAGGATCACGACATGCGAGCGGACCGGTTGGTGGCGACCCTGTTGGTGCTCCAGGCCCGTGGCCGGGTGACCGCCGCCGAGCTGGCCGCCGAGCTGGAGGTGTCGGTGGCCACCGCCCGCCGCGACCTGGAGGCCCTGTCCACCGCCGGCGTCCCGGTCTATCCGCAGCCCGGGCGGGGTGGCGGCTGGTCGCTGGTGGGCGGCGCCCGCACCGATCTGAGCGGGCTCACCTCGGCCGAGGCCCGGGCCTTGTTCCTGCTGGCCGGGCCGGCCGCCGCGGTGGCGCCGCCGATCCGCTCGGCGCTGCTCAAGCTCGTCCGGGCGCTGCCGGACACGTTCCGGGCCGACGCCGAGGCCGCCGCCGATGTGGTGGTGGTCGACGCGGCCCGCTGGGGCGAGCGCGACCGGGACCGGCCCGAGCTGGTCGACCTGCTCCAGGACGCCGTGGTGCGCCGGCGCAAGGTCGCTTTCCGGTACGCGAGCCGCGGCGGCGCCGAGTCGCAACGGCTGGTCGACCCGCTCGGCCTCGTCGACAAGGACGAGGTCTGGTACCTGGTCGCCGGCACCGATAAGGGGCAGCGGACCTTCCGGGTCGACCGGATCACCGGCGCCGAGGTGACCGGCCAGGTCGCCGAGCGGCCGCCCGGCTTCGACCTCTCCCGCGAGTGGGAACGGGTGGTCGGCGCGGTCGAGCAGCGCCGGTCCCTGCTCTCCGCCACGGTCCTGATCGCCGAGCGGGTGCTGCCGGTGCTGCAGGACCACTTCGGCCGGCACTGCGAACCGCTGGAGACCCTCGCCGACGGGCGGGTCCGGGTCCGGGTCGCCGCCCCGATGGCGCTGTCCATCGCGGAGAAACTCGCCGGCTGGGGCGCGGCGGTCGAGGTGCTCGAACCCGAGCCGGTCCGGGCCGAGCTCGCCCGGCTGGGTGCGGAACTCGTCGCCCGGTACGGTCCGGCATAGGCTGTCCGGGTGTCGCCCCCGGCCCCCCTGCTGCTCGTCCTCGACGGCAACAGTCTGTTGCACCGCGCCTACCACGCCGCGGCGATGGAAGGGCTGCTGGACCAGGCCGGCCGGCCGGTGTGGGCGCTGCGCGGACTGGTCGGCTACCTGGCCCGCGCCGCCGCGCACCTGCGTCCCGACGCAGTGGTGGTGGGCTTCGACTGCCCCCAGGACTCCGCGCGGCGCACCGAGTATCCGGCCTACAAGGCCCACCGGCCGGACAAACCGGCTGATCTGAGCGAGCAGATCGCCGGTGCCCCTGAGCTGCTGGCCGCGGCCGGTGTGTGCACGGTCGTGCCGCCGGCCTACGAGGCGGACGACGTGCTGGCCAGCTCGGCGGCGCACGCCCGGCAACACGGCTGGCGCTCGGTGCTGATGACCAGCGACCGGGACGCGTTCGCGCTGATCGACGACACCACGTCGGTGCTACGGGTCCGCAACGGCGGCTTCGACGAGGCCGTCCTGGTCGACCCCGAGGGCCTGCTGGCGCTCTGCGGCGTACGCGCGGCGCAGTATCGCGATTACGCCGCCCTGCGCGGCGATCCCTCGGACAACCTGCACGGGGTCCGCCGCTTCGGCTCGGCGACCGCGGCCCGGCTGCTGGCCGCCTTCGACACCGTCGACGCCGCCTGGGCGGCCATCGACGCGGGCGACGCGCAGTCGGTGCGCGACGTCGTGGGCGCCCAGTGCACCGACGAGCTCGGCCGTCCGGAGACCCGGGAGATCGTCGAGCGCAACCGCCGGCTCATGCGGATGCGGGCCGACCTGCCGATGCCGGAGCTGCGGGCGGCCCGGCTGCCGCTGCGCCTGAGCGCCATGCGGTCCGTCCTCTCGGGACGGGGCATCAACTTCGGGCCCACGCAGTGGGCGCTGACCG
>NZ_JBEZGQ010000336.1:0-7859 GCF_040650095.1 Actinoplanes sp. NPDC048791
CGGAGAGCAGCTTGCCCTCGGCGTCGCGTTCGGTCACCGCTACCTGGCCGCGCAGCACATCCTTGATCTTCGAGACGTCGCTGAGCCGGAACGCCGGGTACTGCCACAGGTGCGGGTTCGCCTTGCGCTGGTCCTCGGTGAGACCGTTGCGGCGCGCGTTCAGCCGGATGGTGCCGTGCGCGCCGGTGAGCTCGCCGTCCACGATGCTCAGGCCGCCCTCGGGGGCGTGGACCAGGTCGTAGACCCGGCCGTCGGTGCCGGCCCCGACCGGTTCCAGCGAGGAGCCGGTGCCGGTCTTCCAGGCGATCGTCCGCTGGTCGATCCAGACGGCGTTCGACTTGGTCAGGTCGGCGACCCCGCCGCCGGCTCGGCGGAGCACGGGCAGCAGCCGATCCGGTACGCCGGACAGCCGCCACACCTCCCGCCCGGCCGTGGCGAAGTCGAGCCGCTGGTCGTCGGGCAGGTCCTTGGTGTCGCCCTTGTGAATGATGTAGTTCAGCCCGGTCGCCCCGGCGGCCAGTGGCACCCGGAACGTCACGCCGAACGCGTCGGTCGAGGCGGGCTGTAGCGGCGCGGACCACTCGGTCGGAGCCGCGGCGCCGTCCCACACGTGCAGGCCCCAGCCGGAGTAGTCGCCATCGGCCCGCCGGTAGTGCACGATCGCGGTGTTCTGGTCCTGCTCGACGGCCGGGCCGGTGGTGGTGACCGTGGGATCACCCTGCTTCAGCCAGACCTCGGGTGTCTTGGTCGGATCCAGGAAACGGTCGGCGTCCACGTCCTTGACGCCGTTCTTGTCGACCACGATGAAACCGACGTTCTTGGCGCCCGGCTTGAGCTTGACCCAGGCGAACCGGCCGTACGCGTCCACCCCGTCGAACGGCTGCCCGGCGGGCCAGGTGGTCGGCGTCTCGACGTCGCCGAAGGCGTACAGCCCCCAGTCGTCGTAGTCGCCGGCCGGCCGCTGGTAGTGCACGATCGCGTAGTCCGGTCCGGCGGTCACCGGCGGCGTGCCGACCTTGATCCGCGTGTTCGTCACCGCGAGGCGCCCGCGGCTGTCGCGGGCCACCGCCTTGTACTTCACCGGGGTGCCGCCGGCCAGGCCGGTCAGATCGTGGAAGACCCGGTACGGCGCCCGGTCGGCGGTGCCGAGCAGCTGCCACGGGCCGTTACCGACCTGCGCGGCGAAGGTGACCGTGGACAGCGGGTCGCCGGTGGTCGTGGCGGTCAGCTCGGTGCGGGTCGGCACCAGGGCGTCGGCCTTGGGCGCGGTGAACGTCACGGTGGGAGCAGCGGACGCCTGGGCGATCGGCTTGGCGGCCCGGTAGACGACCGAGGACAGCGCCGGGACGGTGACGGTCAGCTTGCCGTCGGTGCCGGTGGCTGCCGTACCCGTGGCGCCGTAGAGGCCGGCGAACGAGCCCGCCGGGGTCCAGGTGTCCAGAGTGACGGTCTGCGCGGTGGTGGCGTTGTTGACCGCGACCACGTACTCGGTGCGGGACTTACGGTCGATCCGCGAGGTGGCGAAGACGCCGGAGCCGTCGGCCGCGTACCGGGTGACCTGCAGTCCGTCCCGCAGCGCGGGGTGGGCCTTACGCAGCGCGGCGAGCGAGCCGATCGCCTTGTACAGCGGGTGGCCGGTCTCGTAGTTGGCCACCGCGTGGGTGCGGTCGGTGCCGATCAGATCGTCGTCGAGGTAGTCCGCCGACTTGCTGGCGAACATGTCCTGCCGGGCGTCCTTGTCGCCGCCCGGGCCGGTGAAGCCCTGCTCGTCGCCGGAGTAGACGACCGGCTGGCCGCGGCCGAGGAACATCAGCTCGTGGGCGAGCCGGTCACGGCGCACCTGGACGGCGGGGTCCTTCTCGGCGGCGGCGACGAACGAGCCGATCCGGCCCATGTCGTGGTTGCCGAGGAACGTCGGCAGGCGGTCGGCGCCGGTGTCGCCGGTGGTGTAGAGGTCGTCGGCGGCGTACAGGTCGGACAGAGCCTTGGCCGAGCCCCCGTCGGCGGCGAACGACTTCGCCGCGGCCTGGAAGGAGAAGTCCAGGATCGCCGGCAGGCCGCCGCGGCGCACGTACGTCGATTCGACCTCCTGGTCGGCGCTGTAGACCTCGCCGAACATGAAGAAGTCCTTCTTGCCGGCCTGACGCGCGGCCCGGTCGATGCCGTCGGCGAACTGCGGCCAGAAGTCCAGGTCGGTGTGCTTGACGGTGTCCAGGCGGTAGCCGTCGATGCCGGTCTTCGCGATCCAGTCGCCGTAGATCCTGGTCATCCCGCGGACGACCTCGGGACGCTCGGTGAACAGGTCGTCCAGGCCGAAGAAGTCGCCGTACTCGCTGTTCTCGCCGACGAAGGTCGAGTCACCGCGGTTGTGGTACATCGTCGGGTCGTTGAGCCAGGCCGGCTTCTTGACCGTGGCGTCCTTGGCGTCGATCACCGGCGTGTACGGGAACGACTCCTTGTTGAGCTGCGGGAAGGCGCGGCTGCCGTCGGCGTAGTTGCGGTCCTCGAACTCCCGGCCCTGCGCGTCCACGTACGGGGCGGTGGCCTTGTCGATGTAGTCGTACTTGTTCTCGGCGTACTTGATGACGTCGGCGGTGTGGTTGACGATGATGTCCAGGTAGATCTTCATGCCCCGCTTGTGCGCCAGCTTGACCAGCCGCTCGAGGTCGGCGTTGGTGCCGAAGTGCGGATCGACCTGGGTGAAGTCGGTGATCCAGTAGCCGTGGTAACCGGCCGAGATGTCGTCGCCGCTGCCCTGCACCGGCCGGTTCTTGAAGACCGGGGCCAGCCAGATGGCGGTGGTGCCCAGACCCTGGATGTAGTCCAGCCCGTTGATGATCCCCTGCAGGTCACCACCGTGGTAGAAGCCCTTGTCGGCCGGGTCGAAGCCGGTCGAGAGCCGGTCACCGGGCAGCCTGCCAGTGTCGTTGGACCGGTCACCGTTGGCGAAACGGTCCGGCAGCACGAAGTAGAACTGCTCGGCCGGCTCCGGCGCGGCGTCGAAGCCCCAGCTCGCCAGGGCGGCGGCGGACGGCTCGGCGGGACGGGCGGCGGAGGCGGGCACGACCGCGGCGATGCTCAGCAGCACGCCCAGGATGAGGGACCCGACGAACGTCGGACGCCGTCCGGGCAGGAGGGTTTCCACATTGAGGCCTTCCGATGGCGGGGCGACGACGCACGCTAACCTCCGGCGGACGACCCTTGCAAGACTTTGCAGAAGTTGTCGTGGAATTACAGCGTAACGGTGGGGCAACAATGTGGACATGACCGACGTCGTCTATCAGATCTACCCGCGCTCCTACGCCGACGCGGACGGCGACGGCGTCGGTGACCTGACCGGCATCACCGCCCGCCTGGACCACGTGGCCCGGCTCGGCGCCGACGCCATCTGGCTGACGCCCTTCCAGCGCTCACCGCAGGCCGACCACGGCTACGACGTCAGCGACTACACCGACGTCGACCCGCTCTTCGGTGACCTCGCCGCGTTCGACACCCTGCTGGCCCGGGCCCACGAGCTCGGTCTACGCGTGATCGCCGACGTGGTCCCCAACCACTGCTCCGCCGCTCATCCGCTGTTCCGGGCCGCCCTGGCCGCCGCCCCGGGCAGTCCGCCCCGGGAACGGTTCCACTTCGCTGACGGCCGCGGTCCGGGCGGCACCGAGCCACCGAACAACTGGCCGAGTGTCTTCGGCGGACCGGCCTGGACCCGCATCACCGAGCCGGACGGCCACCCCGGGCAGTGGTACCTGCACCTGTACGCGCCGGAGCAGCCCGACTGGAACTGGCGCGACCCGCGCACCGCCCCGTTCTTCGCCGACGTGCTGCGCTTCTGGTTCGACCGCGGCGTCGACGGCCTGCGCATCGACGTGGCCCACGGCCTGTTCAAAGCGCCCGGGCTGCCGGACCTCCCGGCCGGCGTGACCCCGGAACCGGGCCGGCTGCGCAGCAACCCCCTCGCCTGTGATCAGGAAGAGGTGCACCACGTCTACCGGCAGTGGCGGCGCCTGGCCGACTCGTACGACCCGCCCCGGCAGCTGATCGGCGAGGTCAACCTGACCCCGGACCGCGCCGCCCGGTACGTCCGTCCGGACGAACTGCACCAGGCGTTCGCGTTCGCCTTCGTGACGGCGCCCTGGGACCCGCAGGCCTGGCTGGCCACGGGCACTTCTCTGCTGGCGTACGCCCAGGGTCCGGCCCCGGTGACCTGGGTGGCCGAGAACCACGACGTGGTACGAGCCCCGACCCGCTACGGCAACCCGGCCCGGGCCCGCGCGGCGATCTTGACCGTGCTGGCCCTGCCCGGCGCGGCGTATCTCTATCAGGGGCAGGAGCTGGGGTTGCCGGAGGTCGACGTGCCGGTGGCCGCCCGGCAGGACCCGGCGTGGACCAGGGCCGGCTTCTCCCGCGACGGCTGCCGGGTGCCGCTGCCGTGGCGGCGTGACCCGGCGGGGGCGTACGGCTTCTCCCCGGCCGGGGCTCAGCCGCCGTGGCTGCCGGTTCCGGCGGGGTGGGGTGATCTGTCGGTCGAGGCGCAGGAGGCCGATCCGGGGTCGACGCTGCATTTGACCCGGCGGGCGCTGGAGCTGCGGCGCTTCTTGCCGGCTGAGGACAGCGTGCTGTGGTCGGTCCAGGAGGACGGGCTGCTGCTCGCCCGGCGAGGGTGCGGCGTGACCCTCGCCGTAGCCATGGGTGATGGCGATGCTCGGCTGCCGGAAGGGGACGTGCTGCTCACCAGCGGCCCGGTCGCGGGGGACGGACTGCTCCCCCGCGACACCGCCGCCTGGCTGCGTGAACAGCCGAACTAGCTGGCCGCGGGCTCCTGTTCGCGTTCGACCTGCTGGTTCCATTCGCGCTTGCTCGACTGCCAGCCGTCCTCGTTCAGGCCGCGGCGCCAGTAGCCCGAGATGGACAGCTGCGTCATCGGCAGACCGCGCTCCACCCGCAGCAGCGCGCGGAGATCCTTGACGAAGGTCGCCTCGCCGTGGACGAACGCGTGCACCTGGCCCGCCGGGAACGTCAGGCCGCGTACCGCCTCGACCAGCGCCTCACCCACCGGCCGGCCGTCGCGGTGCAGCCAGGTGATCTCCGCGTCCGCCGGGGTTTCCAGCTTCTGCTCCTCGGCCGCGTCGGCCACCTCGATGAACGCCTTCACCGGCGCCCCGGCCGGCATACCCTCCAGCGCCGCCGCGATCGCCGGCAGGGCGCTCTCGTCGCCGGCCAGCAGGTGCCAGTCCGCGGCGGGGTCCGGGGTGTAGCCGCCGCCCGGGCCCATGAAGCGGACCGGGTCGCCGACCTGCGCCGCGACGGCCCACGGGCCGGCGATGCCCTCGTCGCCGTGCACGACGAAGTCGAGCCACAGCTCCGGGACCTCGGGGCGCCAGCGGCGGACCGTGTAGGTGCGGACCAGGGGCTGCTGGTCGCGGGGCAGCGTCTCGCGGATCACGGCGATATCGAACGGCTCCGGGTACGCGACCCCGGGCCGCGGGAACAGGATCTTGACGTAGTGGTCGGTGTACGCGCCGGCGTCGAGCCCGGTCAGGCCGGCCCCGCCCACCACGATGCGGACCATGTGCGGCGTGAGCTGCTCGACCCGGGTGACTTCCCCGATCGTGGCCGCCCGGACTGGCCTGTTCGCCATGACAACACTTCCCTACTGGGTCTCGGTCGGGGTAAGGCTACCCTTACGAACCGACCGGCCGGTGCTGCCCGGTGGTGAGACGCGCGTCGCGGGCCAGGGCCAGCGGCAGCAGCGCCGCCAGCACCAGGGCCGCGCCGAGCGGCAGCAGGTCCAGGTTGAGGCCGATCGCGGCGAAGCCCACCAGCGCCAGCACCGGGCTCCAGACCGGCAGCCGGCGGGCCAGGACCAGCCGGACCAACAGGATCAGCAGCCCGATCTGGAAGAGCGCCGGCCCGACCAGGTCCAGCGGGTCCGGCAGCGGCGCCGCCGTACGGAAGTCCTCGGAGAGGTCCCCGGCGATGACCCAGAGGAAGCAGCCCGCGCCGAACAGCACGGCGACCGTGGCCGCCTCGACCAGGATGCGGGACGCCGGGGCGGCGGGACGGTCCAGGCCGCGCAGCGCGACGGCGAGCACGGCGAACAGCACGATGGCGACGAAGAAGGCGACGTGGCCGAGATCCCACGCCGGGCCGTTGTGCCGGTCGCCGTCGAGACCGTCGACCACCCGCAGCAGGCCGTAGACCAGCATGAGCGCCGGGGCGGCGAGGGCACAGATTCTGACGAGTCTCGGCATGGGCCTCAGCCTGCCGCCGGGCACCCTCGGCCCACATCCGGGAATGACCCCGACACGACCCCGAGAGTCGTGGCATGGTGTCCGCAAAGGAGGGTGCTCATGCCCGGGGACCGTACGTTCGTCATCGCCGGCGCCGGACTGGCCGGCGCCAAGGCCGCCGAGAGTCTGCGCGCGGAGGGCTTCACCGGCCCGGTCGCGCTGATCGGCACCGAGCCGGAGATCCCGTACGAACGGCCGCCGCTGTCCAAGGGGCTGCTGCTCGGCACCGCGCAGCGCGAGGACGCGTACGTGCACGACCTCGACTGGTACGCCGGGCACGACGTGCAGCTGCGGACCGGCACTACGGTCAGCGCCATCGACGCGGAGAAGCACCGGGTCCGGCTCTCCGACGGTGACGACCTCGGTTACGACAAACTGCTGCTGGCCACGGGCGCCTCGCCGCGGACCCTGGGCGTGCCCGGCGCCGGGCTCGGCAACGTGTTCTCGCTGCGTACCCTGGCCGACTCGGACCGGATCGCCGCGGCCGTCAACGGCGCCACCCACCTGGTGGTCGTCGGGTCGGGCTGGATCGGGCTGGAGGTCGCCGCGGCCGCGCGCACGCGCGGCGCCACCGTCACCGTGGTGACGCCCGCCGAGCTGCCGCTGCGCTCGGTTCTCGGTGACCGCCTCGCGAAGGTCTTCCTCGGCCTGCACCGCGAGCACGGCGTCGACTTCCGCTTCGGGGCGCGGGTCCAGGAGCTGCGGGGCGGCCCGGACGTGGCCCAGGTGGTACTCACCGACGGCACGACCATCAACGCCGATGTCGTGCTGGTGGCCATCGGCGTCACGCCGAACACCGGCCTGGCCGACCAGGCCCGGCTCCCCGTCGACAACGGCGTGCTGGTCGACCGGCAGCTGCGCACCGCCGACCCGGACATCTTCGCCGCCGGGGACGTCGCCAACGTCGACCATCCGCTGCTGCGGACCCGGCTGCGGGTGGAGCACTGGGACACGGCCCTGCACTCGGGGCCGGTCGCCGCCCGGGCGATGCTGGGCCAGGACGCCGAGTGGGACCGGCTGCCGTACTTCTTCACCGACCAGTACGACCTGGGCATGGAGTACGCCGGCTGGGTGCCGCCCGGCACGCAGACCCAGGTGGTGATCCGCGGTGACGAGCCGGGCCGCGAGTTCATCGCCTTCTGGACGGTTGAGGGCCGGGTCGCCGCGGGGATGAACGTCAACGTGTGGGACGTGACCGAGCAGATCCAGGAGCTGGTCCGGGCCGGGCTGCGGGGCCGTACCGTCGATCCGGTCCGGCTGGCCGACCCGGACATCGCCCTGACGGAGGTGTTCGCATGAGTGAGGCCCTGGAACGGCTGCGCCGCTGGGAGGAGTCCGGCGCGACCTGGCGGGTCCTGGTCCGTACCCCGGAATCGGTGGAGCTCGCGCTGCTCTCCTGCGACGCGGGTGAGGAGATGGACCGCCTGCGGACCACCGACCCGGCGGTGCTCGACCACGTCGATGCCCGGGAGCAGGACGAGGAGTAACGCCCCGGCTGGACGTCGTTTGCAAGGATCAGGCGATGTCGCGTCCGCCGTCCGAGGTGCGGGAGCGCTCGGCGGCGGCTCC
>NZ_JBEZGQ010000337.1:0-7858 GCF_040650095.1 Actinoplanes sp. NPDC048791
GGCCGGTGGGGCTGACGGGGAGTCGACGACGGACATCGGTCACCTCTCTGCGGGGATGCGGTGCCGGGCCGGGCCGCCCGCCCGGGGAGGGCGGGCGGCCCGATCACGGTCAGCTGGCGTTGAGGATCTCGTTGATCTTCGCGTCGGCATCCTTCGCCGCGGCCGGCACGGTGGCCTTACCGGTGGCGATGCTGACCAGCATGTTCTGCAGGACGTTGGCCGACTCGACGTCCGACCACTTCGGCGCCATCGGCACGAACCAGGTCTCCTTGGCGGCCTGCGCGGTCGCCTCGTTGCCCTTGACCGCGGCGGCCTTGTCCAGCAGGGAGGTCGCGTTGGGCAGCACGCCCTTGGCGATCAGGCCCTCCTGCGACTTGGCGTCGGTGAAGATCTGCGCCCACTTGGCGGCCAGGTCGGCGTTCTTGCTCTTGGCCGTCACGGCGACGTCCGAGCCACCGAGGAAGGACGGGATACCGGGCAGCGGCGCCGTGGCGACCTTGCCGTTCACCTTGGTCTTGACCTTCGCCGAGGCGGGGTCGTTGGGGTCCTTCGGCTGCTCCTGGACCGCGCCCAGCTCCCAGCCGTTGCCGTACAGCATGCCGGACTTGCCCTGCGCGTAGACCGCGTCCTGGTCGTTCTCGTCCTTGGTCGGGTCACCGCTGGAGTAGGTCTTGGCGATCTCGGCCCACTTGGTCAGGCCGGCCTGCGCACCCGGCTCGGACAGGGCGCCGACCCACTTGTCGCCGTCCTTCTTGGCGATCTCGCCGCCGTTGCCGTGCACCCACGCCATCGCGGCGTACCAGTACTTGCCCGGCATGTAGAAGGCGGAGAACTGCTTGTCGCTGCCGTTCTTCTCCTTGAGCGTCTTGGCCGCGGCGACCAGCTCGTCGTAGGTCTTCGGGGCCTTCAGGCCGGCCTTGTCGAACAGGTCGGTGCGGTAGAGCAGGACCCGGGCGCCGGCGTAGTACGGCACGCAGTAGGTCTTGCCGTCGAGCTCACAGGGGGCGGAGAGGCCGGTCAGCCACTGCGCCGAGTTCTCGAACTGGCCCTTGTCGAGGGGGGCGAAGGCGCCGTTGAAGACGTACTTCGGCATCTCGGTGTTACCCAGCTCCACCACGTCGGGCACGTCGTTGCCGGCCAGGGTGGTGTCCAGCTTGGCCAGGTGGTCGGTCCACTGCTGGTAGTCGACCTGCACCTGGGCGCCGGTCGCCTGGGTGAAGCGTTCGTTGGCCTGCTTGACGACCTCGGGCCAGCCCGACTGGGCGTCGACCATCAGCCAGACCTTGATGGTCTTGCCGGCACCGTTGACGGAAGCGGCGGCATTGGGGGTGTCGCTGCTGTCGCTGTTCGAGCCGCACGCGGCGGCACCGAGCAGCGTCGCGGCGAGGGTCGCCGCAACCGCGATTCTGCGCTTCACGCTAGTCCTCCTGGACGAGTCAGTTATGCGGGTGAGAGGGGATCTCGAATTCATGGGGCGGAGCTCCCGTCCTTGACGGCTTTGTGGCCGTGGACGGCTTGGGCGGTGCGTTGGAAGGCCGCGTGCGAACGTTCGTGGGTCCGCTGGGCGACGGCTACGTAGAGCAGATCGAGGACGACCAGCTGCGGGTGCCGCGCGGAGAGCGCGTCCGGCCGGAAGGTCGTGGCCTGGGTGGCGGTGAGCAGCACGATGTCCGCCAGCTCGGCCAGCGGCGAGCGGGGGAAGCTGGTCAGCGCGATGGTGGTGGCGCCGCGGCTGCTGGCCTCGGCGAGCAGCTCTATGGTCTCGCCGGTCTCGCCGCTGTGCGAGATGCCGAGGGCGACGTCGCCGGCCCGGGACAGCGCGGCGCTGGCCAGGCCGTTGTGCACATCGGTCCAGGCCCAGGCGGCCACGCCGATGCGGTGCAGGCTGAACTGCATCTCCTCGCCGACCAGCGCGCTGCCGCTGGCGCCGAAGATGTTGACCCGCGGCGCGGCGGCGATGGCCACCGCGGCCAGCTCGACCTCGGCCAGGTCCAGCAGCGAGGCGGTGTCGTGCTTGGCCCGGGTGTCGGCCGCCATGATCTGGCCGAGCACCCGCTCCAGCGGGTCGCTGGGCTGGATCTCGCGGCCGATGTCCACGGTCCAGCCGGACGCGCGGGCCCGGCCGGTCTCCGCCGCGATGCCCAGGCGCAGATCGGCGTAGCCGTCGAAGCCCAGGGCCCGGCAGAACCGGGTCACGGTGGCCGGCGAGGTGCCGCTGCGCTCGGCCAGCTCGACGATGGTCGCCCGGGAGGCGGCTGCCGGGTCGGTGAGGACCTGCTCGGCGACGCGCTGCAGGGCGCCGGTGAACTCGGGCAGCAGGGTGCGCACCCGCACCAGTACCCCGTCCGAGTTGTTCATGCTGTGCTGCGGCGGCGGGGCCTGGTCGCGCACCAGCGAGTCGACGACCGCGGTCGCTGCGGTGCCGTCTGCGTCTGGCTCGACCATGGGCCGTCCCTTCAGAAAGGAGTGTTAACTGTCGCGGTAAAAGTTCTTACTTTCTGACCCCCCGTGTCAAGACCGTGGGTGAAGTTTTCAAACCGTTACCTGGCGCACGTCGATGAATGCGGGTGCCCCGGCAGTCGGTTGACGTACGTCGATCCGCATATGGTCGATAGGGCGCGACCGCCATCATTCATGCTGTTTGGAGGAGTTTGCTCATCGGCCTTTTGGGTCGCCAACGGCATCAAACGGTGCGCCGGAGTGGCCCGACCGGAGGAGTCGACGGGCAACGCGAAACGCCCTCGCAATCCGCGAGGGCGTTTCGAAACGGGAGGGGGTCCGGCAATAATTCTGCCCAGAACCGGTTAAGCGCTGTCGCGAACCGCCTGGGCGAAGACCTCGGAGCGGTGCTCGAAGTTGCGGAAACGGCCGTAACTGGGGGCCGCCGGGGACAGCAGCACCACGCCCTCGGACGGCGTGAGCTTGCGGGCCAGCCGTACCGCCGAAGGCAGATCTTCCGCCGCCTCCGTGCGCACGCCGGCCAGGCCGGCCAGCTCGGCCAGGATGCGCGGCCCGCTGTCCGGCAGGCCGATCACGGTGATCTCCCGGTCCTTGAGGTGCTCCCGCAGGGGGCTGTAGTCCAGGCCGCGGTCGGTGCCGCCGACGAGCACGGTCAACGGCCGGCCCTCGTACGCGTCGATCGCGTGCATCGCCGAGTACGGACTCGTGGACAGCGTGTCGTCCACGAACGTCAGCCCCGACGGGTCCTCGATCTCGGCCAGCCGGTGCGGCAGCCCCTGGAAGGACGCCACCGCCGCGCGCAGGGCCTCCCGCTCACCGACGACGTCGATGCCCATGCCGTCGAGCACGGCCAGGGCGACACAGAGGTTGCGTTCGTTGTGCCGGCCGCGCAGCTTGAGCGTGTCCCGCGGGAACAGGGCCTCGTCGCTGCAGTACACCTGGGCGTCGGCTTCGACCCGGAACCGCGAGTCGCCCCCGGCGGCCGGGATCGCCGCGAAGCCGTTCGCGTCCTTGACCGCCACGGTCTCGGCGACCAGCCGGTCGTCGGCCCCGTTGATCACGATGAGCTCGGGACCGTGGGCCAGCAGGTTGAGCTTGTCGCGGTAGTACTCCCGCTCGCCGCCGTGCGCGTCCAGGTGCTCGGGGAACAGCGAGGTCACCACCGCGACCCGCGGCGAGTCGGTCAGATCGCTGCACTGGTAGCTGGAGAGCTCCAGGACGTACTGCTCGGCCGGGGGCAGGTCGAGCAGCGGCACGCCGATGTTGCCGCCGAAGACGTTGGGCCGGCCCACCGCCGCCAGCAGGTGACTGATCAGGCTGGACGTGGTGCTCTTGCCCTTGCTGCCGGTCACCCCGATGGTGCGGTTGGCGTGGTCGGCCATCCACAGGGCGCTGCCCCCGGTCACGGTGACCCCCCGGGCGCGGAGATCGGCCATCCACGGATGGGTCTGCGGCACCCCCGGCGACCGCACCACCACGTCGGCGGCCACCAGCGCGGCCTGGGCGTGATCACCACCGGCCAGCGGCGCCAGCGCGGCCAGCTCACCCTCCCAGGGCACGGACAGGAAGTTGGCGCTGTCGTCCACCGCGATCAGGCGCGAGGGACCGTGGGCGGCGACGGCCGTGACGGCGGCCCGGCCCTCCCGGCCGGTCCCCCAGACGGCAACGGAACGTCCGCGCAGGTCTGCCAGGCGCACAATCGTCTCCCTCGGTCGAGTCGCACTAGTATGGCTCGCTGGTCCTACGTTGGGAGTGCCGGGTGCGTGCGCAGTACGAGGTCATGCGGTTCCCCGCATACAGGTTCGATCCGGCGACGGGGGTCGCGGAGTTCGACTACCTGCTCGACGGCCCGGACCCGCTGGAGTTCACCGAGACCATCACCTTCCCGCTCGGCCCGGGCGAGCCGCCGGCCCACTTCTTCAAGGTGCTGGAGCTGCTGCACGTCGTGGCCGGCGTGAGCTACTACAAGGTCGGCGCGCCGGCCCGGATCGAGGCGCCGGTCGCCGTGCCAGCCGCGGTCACCGAGTTCTTCACGGCGGTCTACACGCACGGCCTCGGGGAGTACGCGTACGTCAACAAGCTCCCGCACGTGCTGGCTCTGTCGGTCTCCTCGCCTTCGGAGGCTCCCCCGGCTCCCCCGGCTTCCCCGGTGGACAACTCGGAGGGCCGGCCGTTGTCGGCTGTCGGTGGTGGCAAGGACTCCATCGTCACCCTGGAGATCCTGCGGGCCGCCGGGCTGGACCCGGTGCCGTTCTCGGTCAACCCCAACCCGGTGATCGTCAACGTGAACGCCGCCTCCGGCCTGACCGCCCTGGCCGCCCGCCGCAAGCTCGACCCGCGCCTGTTCGAGCTCAACAAGGCGGGGGCCCTCAACGGCCACATCCCGGTGACCGCGATCAACTCGCTGATCGCGATCGCAACGGCGGCCCTGCACGGCCTGGGCCCGGTGGTGATGTCCAACGAACGCTCGGCCTCCGACCCCAACCTGATCTGGAACGGTCACGAGATCAACCACCAGTGGTCCAAGGGAGTGCTCGCCGAGGGCCTGCTGCGAGCGGCGGTCACGGCACACACCGGCCTGGCCGAGCCGTACTTCTCCCTGCTGCGCTCGCTGTCGGAGCTGCACATCGCCCAGCTCTTCGCCCGGTACACCGCGTACGACGACGTGGTGACGAGCTGCAACAAGGCGTTCAAGCTGCACGACCCGACGGCCCGCTGGTGCGGCGACTGCCCCAAGTGCCGCTTCGTGGCGCTGGCCATGGCGCCGTCGATGTCCCGGGCCCGGTTGACCCGGATCTTCGGCCGCGACCTCTTCGCCGAGCCGGCGCAGGTGCCGGGCTACCTGGAACTGCTGGGCATCGACGCCCACAAGCCGTTCGAATGCGTCGGCGAGGTGGAGGAATCCCTGGTCGCCCTGACGATGCTGGGCGACGACCCGCAGTGGGCGGACGCACCGGTGATCACGGCGCTGCGGGCGGCGGTGCCGGCTGAGGCGTGGGCTGCCGCTTCCCGGGACGAGGTGCTGACGCCGGGCGGGCCGACCTTCGTGCCGCCGGCCTACGCCAAGATCCTGGCTGCCGCCCTCGCCTGACCAGCTCGCCCGTCAGTCGGGCTTGTCGTGGTGGATACGGTCGGGGGCCACGCCCAGCGCCTGCAGGGCCAGGCTGGTCGCGGCCAGCATCAGCGGCGGTCCGGCCAGGTACACCTCGTGGGCCGACCATTCGCCGTAGGCGGCGACCGCGTCGGTGACCAGACCGCTCGGGTACGGGCCGGCCTCCCCCTCGGATACCACCGGGATCACCGTGGCCCGCCGGCAGGCCCGGGCGATGTCCGTGATGTCGTCGATGTCGTACAGCTCGCTGAGGTTGCGCACGCCCCAGAAGAGCACCGCCGAGCGCGGGTCCCCGGTCGCGGCCAGCTCCGTGAGCAGGGCTTTGAGCGGAACGACCCCGGTGTCCCCGGCGATCATGAGCAGATCCCGGCCGGACTCGGGCAGCCCCATCTCCCCCTCGGCGCGCGCGATCCGCACGGTGTCCCCGATGGCCGTCCGGTAGACCAGCGCGCCGCTGATCCCGCTGTGACTCTTGGCCCGCACGTGCAGCTCGACGATGTTGTCCCGGCGCGGGTTCCCGGCCAGCGAATACGGCCGCCACACGCCGGGCTGGTCCGGCAACTCGATCCGGGCGTACTGACCGGGCCGGTAAGGCATGGGCAGATACGGTCGCAACCACAACACGGCCAGATCATCCCGGCGCCGCTCGTGCCCGACCACAACCGCGGTCCACACGGTCGGCTGATAAGCGGCGGCGGCCATCCCATGGGCGATCCACTCGTACGCGTGCTGCCACGTCGACCGCCAGGCCTGGTCGAAGTCCTGCCGCCAGCCACCGGCAGCCATCCCCGCCCGCATCGCCTCGGCCAGCGCGGCCCCGGCCAGCTGCAACTGCTGAGGCAGGACGCCGCACTCGGCCAGCGAGGCACCGAGCCGGCCACACGCCGCGACCAGCAGCGGCGGCTGGTCCAGGTGATGCACCAGCCAGGTCAGAGCCTCGGCAAGCTGCGCAACCTGAACGGCCGGCCCGCCGGGCAACTTGGCGAACAACGCGGGCTGGGCCTGGGCGAGAGCAGCCCGCAACCGCTCGGCGACCTCCTCGGGCCCGCCGGCCAGCGAAAGACTGTTGCCGAGCAGCCGCGCCATCTCCCGCAGGGCGGCATCATCGGCGGGATCCATGCCGTCGGCGGGGAGGGCCGGACGGGCGCCTACGGGCGGGACGATGTCGGGCATGCGTACCGGTCCGAAGGGACCGACGGCCTGAACCGGATCACCAGGCCACTGCGGCCCGGCCGGCCGCGGGCCGCCGATGCCGGGAATGCCGCTGATGGGCTCGGTCGACGAACCGGTGGCCGGGATGAGCGGTACGCCGCCGGCCCAAGGCCCAGCACCCGGCGGGTACGGGGTGGTGGCCCCGGGACGCAGCCCGCCCCGCACGGGCGGCGTGGCACCGGGCCGAGCGGGAACGACGGCGCCAGGAGGAACCGCGGGAACGATGGCCGTGCCGGGGGTGGTGCCCGCTGCTGGGCCTTGACCGCCGCCGGGGCCGGTCGGGGGGACAAGTGCGCCCGGGATGGTGCCGCCGGGCACCAGACCATTGCCGCCGGGAATCACACCACCAGGAACCGCACCACCGGGGACCGCCCCCGGAACCGCGCCCCCGGGGCTGGTCCCGCCGGGAGTTGCCCCGCCCGGAACCGCGCCACCGGGACTGGTCCCGCCGGGGATTGCCCCGCCCGGAACCGCGCCACCGGGACTGGTCCCACCGGGGATTGCCCCGCCCGGAACCGCGCCACCGGGACTGGTCCCACCGGGGGTTGCCCCGCCCGGAACCGCCCCGCCCGGGACCATGCCGCCAGGGCCCATCCCACCCGGGACCGCTCCGCCCGGAACCGTCCCGCCTGGGCCGCCCGTCCCACCAGGACCGGTCCCACCAGGACCCGTCCCACCTGGGACCGTCCCGCCCGGAACCGTCCCGCCCGGAACCGTCCTGCCAAGGCCCGTCCCACCAGGGCCCGCCACGCCCGGGACCGCCCCGGCCGGAAGTCCGCTTCCCGGAGCTACGCCTCCGGGACCGGTCGCGCCAGGGGTGGACGCGCCAGGAGCAGGCGTGCCGGGAACCGGCGATGTGCCCAGGCCTCCCGGGGCCATGCCTGCACCGAAGGCTCGGCCCGCGCCGGGAACCGACCGCCACCCGGCACCCGTGCCGGAACCAGGACCGGCGCCCGGGGTCATTCCTGAGCCTGGACTCGCGCCCGGGGCCGACCCCGAACCGGAACCCGCACCCGGCACTCCTCCCGAACCGGAACCGGAACCGGTACCCGGTCCCCCTCCCGAGCCGGTGGG
>NZ_JBEZGQ010000338.1:0-7844 GCF_040650095.1 Actinoplanes sp. NPDC048791
CGGGCCCGGACTGGCTGACCGAGCAGGACCCTTTCGGTACGGCGGCAAGCACGCTTCGCAGGGCGGGGCTGGCGGTCAACGCCTGGATCGTGCTGACCCACAACACCCGGCTCGGCCTGGCGCACCCGGAGACCGCGGTGGTGAACTGCTTCGGCGAGCGCTACCCGTACGCGTTGTGCCCGGCTCATCCGGAGGTCCGCGCGTACGCGGCGACCTTGGCCGCTGAAGCCGTCCGCGATGTGGCCGTGGACGGGATCTCGCTGGAGGCGTGCGGACAGCTCGGCCTTGCCCACCTTGGACACCACGAGAAAACCGACGGCGCTTGGACTGCGGCGGAGGTACGGCTGCTGTCCGTCTGTTGCTGTGCCTCGTGCCGTTCCGGTTGGCGGGCGGCGGGTCTCGTTCCTGATGAGGTCGTGGCCGGGCTGCGCACGGGTTCGGTGTCTGAGGAGGTGCTGGCGGCGGTGCTGGCGAATCGGCACGCGAACACTGATGCCTTGCGTTCCGAGGTGTTGGCCGCTGTCCGTGAGCAGGCGCCCGGGGTGCCGATCACGTTGCACGCCAACCCTGATCCCTGGGCGACCGGGCCGTCGCCGGGTCTCACGTCCTCCGCCGTGGCTGACGTCGACGCGCTGTTGGTGCCGGCGTGGCCGACCACTGAGGCCTCCGCTGAGCTGGTGCGCCGGGCTGCCGCGACGGGTCTGCCGGTCGACGCCTATGTGACGGTGCTGCCGCCGGCCGAGGCGGACGCCGTACCCGGGCATGTGGGCCGGTTGCGGGCGGCCGGCGCGGCCCGGATCAGCTTGTATCACCTCGGTCTGGCAGGCCCGGACCGCCAGAAGCTGCTCCAGATTGCGGCAACCGCCGCGTAGTTTTCCGGGCGCGGGTTCGAGGCCCGCGCGCCGCACGCTTCGGCCGGCCTGCAATGCACGAGCCATTGCTGCTCGGCGCCAGCTGGAGTAAATGACGCCGGTCGAGGTCAGAGGTGGAGTTGGTCGATAGTCAGGCCGACATCACTGAGGATCCAGTGCGCGAACGATGCGCAAACCGGGGACGGAGGGCCGCGGCGGCATCAGGCAGCTACGGTGACCGAAAGTTCCCGAGGAGCGCCGAACTCCTCGATCAGGCCGATGAGTGCCTCACGAAGGTCTTCCAGCGCCGCTTCCTCGGTGTCACCCTCGCCGTGCGCTCCTACACCTGGACGCAGTTGAGCGTGCACACACCAGACGCCGTCCTCGTCGCGCTCGACCACGACCGGCACGGTAACGGTGCGAAGTTCGGAGATGCAGGCACCATAGCGCGCCGAAGAGGGATTCCACGTCCGCGCCGGCCTCTTCCGATCCATCACGCGACTATAGTCGTGTGACTACCCCTGAATCAACCGGACGGCGCGGCTGGATAGACCCTGCGGTGCGGTGGGAGCGTTGGACGGACGGCGCGGACCATCGGCGCTGGTTCACGGCCTCGCCATCGTCGGCGCCCAGGTCAGCGCGGCCGCCGGCACAGCTCATGGCCGTCGGGGCAGAGGTAGTAGTCCACGCCCGGCTCCAGGCGCGTCCGCGATTCGATGCGGTAGGTGGCGCCCGGGCCGCCCGGTGCCAGCACGATGACGTACGGGGCGTTGTGGTCCCAGCCGCCGTCGTAGCCGGCGAAGACGTCAGTTGCCCCGGCGGCGTAGCCAGATTCGAAGATCGCCTTGTCGGTCGTCGGCAGGTTCACCGTGGCCTGCTCGGCGCGGCCCTCGCGGAGGCCGTCGGCATGCCCGGCGTCGTACCCTTGATCGGCCGCCGGCCTCGGCCCGGCGCCCGTCACCCGGCCCGCCCAGAATGCGCCCGCTCCGACCAATATCAGAAGTACCACTGCCAGCCCGGTCGACACCCGAATTCGCATGCTTCCATCTTGGCCACCGACGGTCAGGTCTGAACGGTATGGATCCGGAGCCCGACTTCGTATTCCGGCTGCCTCGTGCACCGACCTGACGCGCCGGGTGATTCTGGACGACGTTGCGCCACCGGACACCCTGCGGAATGCGGTGCGGTAGGGAAGGCTGAACCAATGGACCGGCCACCCCCCGACCGTTGCACCGAGGGCCTCCCACTTCCGCAGGTCGACGACCTGGACTCGGTGGGACCGTTCGTCATCCGGTGCGTCTACGCGCTACCCCGCGACGGCACCGATCGCCGCCTCGGCGAGGACGGCACGATCAGCCGCTCGCTGTCGGCGATGCAGGCCTGGTTCGCCGCGCAGACCGGTGCCCGTCTGCGCTTCGCCGCCGAACCGGTGCGCACGGTCCGGCTGCCCGAGACCGACGCCCGGATCGCCGACCGCGGTTCGCACGTCCGGGACCGGATCGAACGCCTGTTGCGGCGGCAGGGCTTCCACGAGCCCCGCACGCTGTACGCGGTCTGGTACGACGGGAGCAGCACCTCGTCGTGCGGCGGCGGCGCCTGGCCACCGCAACTTCGCGGCCGAGTGTCGGCGCTGTACCTGCAGGGCGCGTACGACGACGTGCTGTGCGCGGAGGACCGGTTCAGCCCGGACGGAGTGACACCGGAGATCAACGAGTTCAAGATGCTGCACGAGATCCTGCACACCATGGGCTTCGTCCCGCCGGGCGCACCCCATCACGCCCGGGCCGGGCACGTCGGCAACAACCGCAATGACCTGATGTACGCCGGCGACCTGCCCTGGAACCCATCGGTGATCGACCCGCACCACCAGGACTATTTCCGCACCGGCCGGACCGACCTCCCGGACCTGGCCCGGAGCAGCTTCCTGGACCCGTTGCCGGCCGGTGCGGAGCCGCCGCCGGTCTGGTGATCTCAGCCGCGGTTCCCGCCGGAGATCTCCGCGTCCGCTTCGGCGGCGTTTCAACGGCCGTGACTCGCCTTGCGCGCTTTCCACGCCGCTTGCAACGCCCACAGATTCTCCATTCCGGTCTTGTCTGTGAATGCTCTGTCCCGCTACCGTGCACCGGCTTTGACGAATCTCTGAGGGAGACATAAAGAGAATGACTGCTACCCAGACCCCCATCGGCACGGGCTCG
This sequence comes from Actinoplanes sp. NPDC048791, assembly GCF_040650095.1. Taxonomy (NCBI): domain Bacteria; kingdom Bacillati; phylum Actinomycetota; class Actinomycetes; order Micromonosporales; family Micromonosporaceae; genus Actinoplanes; species Actinoplanes sp. NPDC048791. The sequence goes on from NZ_JBEZGQ010000338.1 coordinate 3,047, forward strand.
AAGTCCTGGGTCGTCGCGCTGGTGCTCAGCTTCTTCGTGGGCGTGCTCGGCATCCACCGCTTCTACGTCGGCAAGATCGGCACGGGTGTGCTCATGCTGATCACCTTCGGCGGGTTCGGCCTCTGGGCGCTGATCGACTTCATCATGATCGCGGTCGGGAAGTTCACGGACAAGCAGGGGCTCGCGCTCTCGCGCTGACCCGTATCTCGGCGATGCCCGGCTGCGCCCCGCGAGTGACGCGGCGGCGGGGCCGGGCATCGGTTCTTTCAGGCGCTCAATGTCCGCAGGTGGGCCAGATCCCGCCCGACGGCGGCCACGGGGTCGGCCATCGGGTAGTGGGCGTGCAGGGACAGCGGGCCGGCATATCCGCGCTCGCGGAGCGTGCCCAGCGTCGCGGGCCAGTCGACGACGCCGCCGTCGGCCAGTGGTTGCCAGGCGAGACCGGTCCCGCGCCAGGCCGCGTTTTTGACGCCCACGCAGGCGATCCGGTCACCGAGCAGGTCCAGGCTCATCGGCAGGTGTTCACTGCCTTCCATCGCCTGGTTGCCGGGGTCGAGGTAGACGGGCAGTTCCTCCGTGAGGCGCAGGGCGTGCGCCGCCGACGGGTGGATCGTGCCGTGGTGCAACTGCAGGGCCACCCGTACGCCGTGACGACGGCCCAGCCCGGCCAGCGCGGCCAGGTCACGCCGTGCGGTGTCGAGGATGCGCTGGTAGCCGGGTGCGGCGTCGTACCGCCACCAGCCGAGGCGGACCAGCCGCACGCCCAGCTCGGCGCACACACCGAGGATCGTGTCGGCGGTGTCGTCGGCCCGGACCAGATCGGTGGTGACCACGCCGAGCTCCAGGCCGTGGCGGGTGAGCTCGGCGGCGACGTCCCTGAGCCGGGTGGGCTCGTCCGGTGTCACGGTCTGGCCGTCGCGCACGACCAGCTCGGCTCCGTCGGCTCCGAGCGTGGCCAGGGTCGCGGCGAGCCGGCCGGGCGGGAGAGCCCCGAACGGCTTCGTCATGACAAGTAACCGGATAGCGTCCATGGATGAGGACGAGTCTAGGCCAGCCGGGAGCGGCGCGCATAATCGTGGCCGTGACCGATGATCAGGGCCGGATTCGTCCCGGACACACGCCGGAACGGGTCGGGTTCTTCACCGACGCGGTCTTCGCCATCGCCATGACGCTGCTCGTCATCGAGATCCCGCGCCCCGAGGGGGACGAAGCCTTCTCGGTCGGGGACGGCGTGAGCAAAGCGGCGGCGGCCCGGCACCTCTGGGACTTCTTCATCGCGCAGACCGGGTCGTTCGTCGCGTACCTGCTCGCGTTCTTCATGCTCTGGACGGCCTGGCGCCAGCACCACCGGCTCTTCGACCGGCTGGACCGGCTCTCGCCCGGGCTGGTGGGGTGGCACTTCCCGCTGCTTCTGCTGATCGGCTTCCTGCCGTACCCGACGACGGTCTACGGCCATCACACCGACAACCCGGCGGCGGCGCTGCTGTTCGTCCTGTCCTTCGGCGGCCTGCTGATCGCCCGGTCCGGCGTGCAGAGCCAGGCTCTGCGGGACAACCTGCTGCGCACCCCCGCCGACGCCGCCGAGGTGCGCACCGGCGCCCGGGCGTCCTGGATCGTCGCCGGGTACTGGCTGGCGTCCGTGCTGCTCTGCTGGTGGACGCCCTGGGTCATCGTGGCCTGGGTATTGACGCCGGTCATCGGCTTTGCGCTCGCCCGGGGCGACAGGCGTCGAGATACTTCGATAGGTTCGGGCTGACCACTCCACGCCGGACCGTGACCCGGTCCGCGACGGAAGGAAGTTCGACCGTGCGACGACTGCTGGTGGCAACGCTCGCCACCGCACTGACCCTGGCCGGGACCGCGCTCCCGGCGCAGGCCGCACCCACTCCCGGCGGCGCCGGGCTGGGCGACGAATACTTCCCGGACTACGGCAACAGCGGCTACGACGTCTCGCACTACGACGTACGGCTGCGCTACTACCCCGGCGAGGACCGCCTCACCGGCACCACCACGATCCTGGCCGCCGCGACGCAGGATCTCAGCTCGTTCCACCTCGACTTCGTGCTCGACGTGGCCTCCGTGAAGGTCAACAACCGGGCCGCCACCTTCACCCGCGAGGGCGACCACGAGCTGGTCGTCACGCCGCCGCGGGCGGTCAGCCAGGGTCAGACGATGACCGTCGTGGTGCAGTATTCCGGCGTGCCGTCCAACAAGGTCGCGGCCGGCTACACCGCCTGGACCCGCACCGCCGACGGCGCCCTGGCGGTCGGCCAGCCCGAGATCGCCTGGTGGTGGTTCCCGAGCAACGACCACCCGAGCGACAAGGCCACCTTCGACGTCTCCGTGGCCGTGCCCGACGGCGTCGAGGTGCTCAGCAACGGCGTCATGCCGCGCAACCCCACCCAGGACATTCTGGGCTGGAAGCGGTGGAGCTGGCGCTCGCTGCACCCGCAGGCCACCTACCTGGCGTTCCTGGCCATCGGGCAGTACGAGATCACCCGCGACACCACCGCCGACGGCCAGCAGGTCATCAACGCGTACTCGGAGCTGCTGCCGCAGGACTTCGAGGACGCGGCCAAGGCCAGTGTCGAGCGCACCGCCGAGGTCGTCGAGTGGGAGAGCGGCGTCTTCGGGCCGTACCCGTTCGAGGCGCAGGGCGGCGTCGTGGGACCGCCGGGCGCGCTCGGTTTCGCCCTGGAGAACCAGACCCGGTCGGTCTACTCGTCCGGCTTCTTCCGCAGCGGCGCCAACATGTCGGTGGTCGTGCACGAGAACGCCCACCAGTGGTTCGGCGACAGCATCTCGGTCGAGCAGTGGAAGGAGATCTGGCTCAACGAGGGCTTCGCCAGCTACGCCGAGTGGCTGTGGTCCGAGGAGCAGGGCGAGGGCACAACCCAGGAGATCTTCGATTACCTGTACGCCACCCAGCCGGCCGACTTCTGGACCATCGCACCCGGCGACCCGGGCGCGGCCGACATCTTCAGCAACCCGGTGTACGACCGGGGCGCCATGACGCTGCACCAGCTGCGCCTGACCATCGGTGACGAGGACTTCTTCGAGCTGCTCCGCACCTGGGCGGCCGAGCAGAAGGACGGCGACGCGAACACCGCCGAGTTCATCGCGCTCGCCGAGAAGATCTCCGGTCAGCAGCTCGACGAGCTGTTCCAGGCCTGGCTCTACACGCCGTCCAAGCCGGCGATCGAGGGCGTCTCCGCGCTGGCCCGCAAGGCCGCGCCGAAGGCCCCGAAGTCGTGGGCGAAGATCCAGCAGACCCACGAGCTGCTGCACGCACACTGATCCGTCCCGCTGCGGGCCCGGCCGGAGACGGCCGGGCCCTCAGCGCAGTTTTCTCAGTGCAGTTTCGCCTCGTCGGCGGCCTCGCGGCCCGACTCCCAGCCCTCCAGGCTGGCCACCCGGAAGCCGCGCCCGCGCGTGGTGCTCGGGAACGAACGGTCCCGCGCCTCCCGCACCTGCACGTCCCGCGAGGCGAGCACCGGCAGCAGCGCCGCGGGATCGGCGGTCTGGTCCAGCGCGGCCCGGCTGGCCTCGGCGAGCCGTTCCCCGATCCGCACCGCGTAGCCGACCAGGAACGACTGCCGGAAGTTCTTGAGCCGCGACCGGCCCGCCTTGCCGCGCGGCTCGGTGCGCGCCATCGCCCGGTGCGCCTGCACCAGCAGCGAGGTGTGCAGCAGGTCCACCGCGTCGATGTCGGCGTCGAAGCCGAAGACGGTGGCGAAGCCGAACTCGGGGGACCAGACCACGTGGCAGCGGTTGGCCCGGGCCACGGAGTTCAGCAGCGACGCCTTCTCACTCTCGTACGGGTGATCCACCCCGATCCGCCGGGCGTACGGGACCACGGCGCTCTCACCCCCGGCGGCCAGCAGCGCCTCGTCGATGCTGTGCCGCGAGATGAGCTCCTGCGCCTTGGCGCTGTACGCCTCCGCCTCAGCCGGGAAGGTCGTCGCCTCGGCCTTGGCCAGCAACGCCCGTACCCGTTCCAGCTTGGCGTCGTTGCCGGGCGCCCGCCGCACCGGCGTCGCCTGCCCGGGCGGCGGCACGAGCACCTCGATCGGCGGCAGCCCGTTGAGCAGGGTCACCAGACTCAGCACCGCGTCGATCAGCGAGACCCGGTCGATGCGGCGGTGGGTGGTGACCTGCCGCAGGTAGTCGGCGTCGTCACCCCACCAGGGGCGGGCGTCCAGCTCGGCGGCCTGGTCCCGCCAGCGCTCGTCGACCGTCTTCGGCCGGAAACCCCGCAGGTACGCGGCGACGGAGTCGACGATCAGCAGCGGCTGCATCCCGGTGCCGCGCCGGGTGACCAGGCGGTGCAGCTCGGCCGGCTGCCAGCCACCCCGCCACAGTCGCGCGGTGGCGTCGAACAGCGCCGTGGCCAGCGCCGGATCCACCTCGGCGGCCGGTGCGACGGTGAGCGCGTCGAGGCCGTCCTCGTACCCCGTCCGCCCGCCGACGATCGCCCCGACCGTCTCCCGCACCGTTTCCACGCGGCCATGATGCCTGGTCGGGCCCGGACTCCTCGCACAGCGGGGCCGCCGGGCGGCGCACGTCACCCCGGTGGTCGTACCGTGAGCCGCATGACGACGGCAGCTCAGCTGATGGCGTTCTGCGGCGTGGTGAGCCTGGGCGCGATGTCGCCGGGCCCGGACTTCGCGGTGGTCGTGCGCCGCGCGGCCCTGCGCGGACGGGTCGAAGGCATGGCCGCGGCCACGGGCGTGGCCACCGGCGTCTTCCTGTGGGCGGTGGCGGCGGCCGCGGGGGTGGCGGCGCTGGTCGCGACGGT
>NZ_JBEZGQ010000339.1:0-7843 GCF_040650095.1 Actinoplanes sp. NPDC048791
AGCAGGTCGCGCGGTTCTTCGCCGGCCGGGCCGGCGCGATGCCCGGCATGATCGTCCTGGAACGTACGGTCAACGGCCGTCCCGGCCTGGTGGTCCGGCTGGCCGGCGGCACCGTGTCGGTGATGGCGTTCGACGTCGCGGACGCCCGGATCAGGAACATCTGGGCCGTCCTCAACCCCGACAAACTCCGGCTGTGGACGGCGGACTGATCCACAGGTGGCCCACCCGGGAGCCCTCGGCGGCCGTATTGTCGCCGGATGACGCAGACACAGACGCACACCCTCGCCGTGCCGGGCGCCGACCTGGTCTACGACGTCCGCGGTCCGCTGCCACCGGCCGGCGGCCGGCCCGCGCTGCTCATGATCGGCCAGCCGATGACGGCGGAGGGCTTCAACGCCCTGTCCGGCCACTTCACCGACCGTACGGTCGTCACCTACGACCCGCGCGGCCTGGGCCGCAGCACCCGCAAGGACGGCCGTTCGGACCACACCCCGCAGCGGCAGGCAGCGGACCTGCATCTGCTGATCGAGGCCCTGGGCGCCGGCCCGGCCGACGTGTTCGCCAGCAGCGGTGGCGCGGTCACCGGGCTGGAGCTGGTCGCGGCGTACCCCGGCGACGTCGCCACCCTGGTCGCGCACGAGCCGCCGATCAACGCGGTGCTCCCCGACGCCGCGGCCGCCGAACGGGCCCGGGCCGGCTTCCACGAGGCCTACCAGGCCAAGGGCAACGGCGCGGGCATGGCCGCGTTCATCGCGATGACGTCGTGGCAGGGCGAGTTCACCGACGCCTACTTCGCCCAGCCCGCACCCGACCCGGCGATGTTCGGCATGTCCACCGACGACGACGGCACCCGCGAAGACCCGCTGCTGTCGAAGAGCTCGTGGGCGATCAGCGACTACCGCCCGGACGCGGCGGCGTTGACCGCCGCCCCGACCCGGATCGTGGTCGCGGTGGGCGAAGAATCCGCCGGGATCTACACCGGCCGTACGGCGCTGGGCGTCGCGGCGCTGCTGGGCCAGGAGGCCACGGTCTTCCCCAGCCACCACGGTGGCTTCATGGGCGGCGAGTTCGGCTACGCGGGCAAACCGGAGGAGTTCGCGGCGAAGCTGCGCGAGGTGTTGGACGCCGGCTGACTGTCGCCGAATCAGCCGAGTGCAGCGACCAGCCGTTCACCGTCCGGCCAGGGACCGTAGCCGCTCGCCGTGTCGAGGTGGCCGGCGTCACCGGCATCGACCAGCTCCGCACCCCAGTCCGCGGCGTAACGCTCGAACTGCGCGAACGTCGAGTACGGATCGGTGCGGCTGGCCACCAGCGTGCTGCGGAACGGCAACTTCGCGCGCGGCACGAGGCCGTCGATGGGCGGTGGCGTGACCAGCAGCGCGGCCCGCACCGGACCGGCATGGCGGCCGGCCCAGGTGACCGTGGCGATGCAGCCGGCGCTGTGGGCGATCAACACTGCCGGCTCGTCGTCCGCCATGACGGCCGCGTGCAGCGCGGCCACGCGGTCCTCCAGGACGAACGGCGGCCCTGGCGGGTGCGGTGCCCACTGGTAGTCGGGGTGCGCGTCAGCCCAGCGCACCATCCAGTGCTCCGGGTGCGGTCTGCCACGTCCCGGGACGAGCAGGTGCCGAGCCATCAGCCGATGGTAGAGGCGCCGCAGATGGCGTGGTCGACGAAGGCCTCGACGACGTCGTCCAGGTCCCGGTTGAGGCCCGGCGTGAGCGCGACCGTCACCTGACGGCGACCGTCCGGCGTGGAGAAGGACCAGGCCTGGTACGCCAGGGCGTCGCCGTCATTACCGTACACCCGGACGCCGCAGGCGGTCGTCCGCCAGGCCAAACCGAGCCCGTACTTCCGCGCGCCCTCGACACCCTGCGTCTTCATCACGTCGAGCAGGTGATCGGGCAGCAGCCGTCCCCGAAGCAGGGCGGCGAAGAACCGGTTGAGATCCCGCGTCGTGGAGATGATCTCGCCGCCGGCGTTCAGCACCGACGGGTTGGACTCGGTGTAGTCGACCAGCCGCGTCACGCCGTCCCGCTCGATCGGCACATAGCCCTGCGGATGCGGACCGCGGATCCACGGCGAAGTGCCCGGCACGGAGGTGCCACGCAACCGCAGCGGCCGGATCACCCGGCGCTCGATCTCCCGGCCGTACGGCCGCCCGGTCACCTCCTCGACGATCTGGCCGAGCAGCAGGTAACCGGTGTTCGAGTACGCGAAAGCAGAACCCGGCGGCTCGAAAGTCACCGGATGGGCCAGCGCCTGCTGCACCATCTCGGCGGCGGTCCGGGTCCGCCACCGGTCATCAAGGAACTCAGGCCGCGGCGGCAACCGCAACGTACGCAGATAATCGAACAAGCCGCTGGTGTGGTTGAGCAGGTGGCGCACGGTGATGTGGTCACCGTCGGGAACGATCCCGGGCAGCCACGCCTCCACCGGATCGTCCAGCCGCAGCCGGCCCTCATCGACGAGTTGCAGGACAACGGTGGCGAGGAACGTCTTGGTGATGCTGCCGGCCCGGAACCGGCCGTTGACCGGGACCGGGCGGGTGGTGCCCACTTCGGCTACGCCGCTGGTGCTGCGCCAGGTGCGGTGCTGATCGCGTACCTCCGCGAAAGCGCCCACGGCGCCGGCGGCCACGACATCATCGAGCCGCAGCTGCAGATCGGCCCGATCCGGACCGGTCGGCCCGGCAGCGACAGCGGCCGGCGCGGCCATCACCGCCAGCGCCGTTGTGACGGTGACCAGCGACTGGAGCATGCGCGTCATCCCGACCTCCCCGTGAGAATCCCCGAGCGGAGCCTGTCGCAGCGACGGCAACGATCACATCGGGGAACGCCCTTGGTGGAGCCCCCGGATCAGGCGCAGCGTTCAGAGCGGAGCCGCGTGGATGCCCGTGCCGTAGACGTATCGCAGGCCGGCCTCCGCGATGACGCGGGCGGCGTGCGGCAGGACCGGCCGGGACCCGATCTTGTCGACGGCCATCCGGCGGATGACCCGGTTGAGCCTGCCGGAAGCCCTGGCGACGGCGGCCCACTGCCAGGCGCCGGGATCCCCGAATTCCGGTACGGCCGCGGCCCACGCCGAAGCGCGTTTCTCCGTGTTGTGGTTGGTGTGACTCCACCGCAGTTCCTGGGTGCCGGAAAGGCCGCCCTAGGTGAGCTGAATGAGACCCCAGCCTGCGCAGGTGTAGCGGAACGTCGCGGCCCCGGCGACGCCCGGCAGAAAGGTGATCCGCCGGCGTACTGGCTCGGGCCCGGAACCGTCGGCGAACAACGCCAGGTGCCACGCACCAGTGGGAACATCGGCGAGGGTCCGAAACTCCCGCAGCTCGCGGTCGGGCTCGGAGTCGAACTCGAAGACCCGGAGCCCCGAATCGACCACGGCTGCAAGAACGACAGGCCAATCGTCGTCCGCGGCGTAGAAGTCCAGATTCGGCACCGTCCCACTATGCCGGTTGGTTACCACGCTGCTCCGAGGCGGCACCCTTCTCTGCCGCCGCGGCCTTCTTCACGATCGCCAAGGTGGATTCGACGTCGAGAAGTCGTTCCAGCGTGGCCAAGGCAGCCGTGTCGGCGCGCTGGAGCTGAGTGTCGAGCTCGGCGTAGTCGTCAACAGACTCTCGCAGGTTCAATTCATCCCTTCCTGGGCCGTCACCGGGCCGGGGACGGCGACCTTGTCCGAACTGAGTTCTCGCCGCAGCCGGTTGCGGGCGTGTCTGAGATGAGATCGGACCGTCGCTTCCGGCTTACCGACTTGAGCGGCGATCTCGCTGACGTCGAATCCGTCGTAGTACCAGGCCATGGCCCTGCGCTGCTCGTAAGGCAGGCGCCGGATCAGGGCGAGAACCCGGCGTTGCTCCTCGTCGAATTCGACGAGATCCGGATCGGTCCGGACACCGTCGGCGAGCCAACCGCCGCGCACCGCCTTGGCCGGTGCGGCCCTGGCCCGTTCCGCTTCCGCGATGTAGGCCCGTTCCGCCACGACTCGCACCCACGCTTCCGGGTGGTCGATCTCCTGCCATTTGAGGCAGGCCTTCGCCATGGCCTCCTGGATGCTGTCCTCGGCTTCTTCCCTGCTCGCACCAATCTTGATCAGGAACAGGACAAGGCGTGCGGTTGATCTGCGGACGAACTCGTCAAACCCGTCTGGGCTCAAGACCATAGGTTCGAAACCCCTTTCGCTGCCCTGTAGAGGGAAAGCGGTCCGGCCGCGTGCAAAACCTGACGCGTGACCCGTCAGCCGGCGACGGGCTTGCACGATCGGGCCCGGCAGTCCTTCTCCCTGGCATGAACAGCGACGCACCGCAGAGGCGCTCGACGTCCGACCGTCCGATTGCGCGGACCGACCGGGGATCCGCTCGACAACGAACCGTCGTCATCGTGACAAACACCTGTCTCGCGGGCGTCGGCACGCTCTACCTCACCACCCGATCCGTCGCCGTCGTGATAGCGGGCTGCTGCCTTGCCGTCCTCATCGTGACGCTGACCCTGGCGACCAGGACGGGCCGTTGAGGCCCGGGCGCGAAACCCAGACGGCCGCTAGTGCCGGCGCGGCAGCTGGATAGGTAGTCGCACTCAGGTCGGTTGTTGTTGTCGGCCAGAGGATGGGTGTCGCCGCTGCACCACACCCTGGTCAAGGAGATACCGCCATGCTGAGCGCCCGCTCGATCGCCCTGTCACTGACCGTTGCCACGTTTGCCGTTCTCGGCGCGGGATGCCAGAGCCGAGCCGAGATGGCGCCGCCCGCCGCAGCCGCCGACAACACGGCCGAGATCTGTGATGCTTTCCGGCACTTCGAAGTCGATCACCTTGACGAGCCGTCGGCGGGTGACAGCTCCTTCGACACCATCGCTGCCGCCGATATGCGGAAGCTGGCTGACCGGGCCACCGATCCGGCCGTTTCCGGGCACTTGGCGGCCGTCACGACTCAGATCTCCGTGCTCGCCGAGCAGGGATCCGGCCGGACCTATGACGAGGTCGAGCTGGCCCACCCGCAGGTCTTCGCCGCGGGCGGTCAGGCCTGGGTCGCCCTGGAAAGCCGCTGCGGCAAGGCCATCATTCCGGCCCCTTGATCCGGCGAATGATGAGGGCTCTGTCCCACTGTCCAGGTCGGATGCCACGATCGTCGGGGCCGGGTCCCCGAAGGGCTGAATTCCTCGCTCGGACCTGGGTGGACCGCGCCGGCGCTGCGATGATTGAGCGCCGCGTGCTCGACGACGGCGACCAATCGTGATGGTGAGGAGCCTGGATTGAGTCCCGACTCGACGCGCGACTTCGACGCTTTCTGTGGCGGTTTCCGGACGTCTCCGCTGCAGGGCAACCAGTCCGGGAGCTTCGCGATTCCGGCGCTGGAACCCGGCCACTTCTTCGTGCCGCCGATCCTGCTGGAGAAGGATGCGCACGACGATCCGGAGATCACCCTCGTGTCGGCGCGCGGGGCTGCCGGTAAGAGCATGGCCGCGAAGGAACTGGCCAACCGGCTCCAGGCACCGCTCTGGCGCCTGGATCTGGCCAAGGCCGTCGGGGCGGCATCGTTGCAACTGGCGCTCAGTCAGTATCTGCAGAGCCATGACGTGGTGGCGCGGCTCGACCAGGAGGAGCTGCCGCTCATCGTCATCGATTCGCTCGACGAAGCCCGGGCTCAGGTCTCGGGGATCTCCTGGCGCGATTTCATCGAGTCACTCGGTGAGCTTGCCAGCAACGGGCTGCATTACGTCCTGTTCGGCCGGGAGCGCACTCTTGAAGACCTCTGGGCGACGCTCGGTGACCTGGGACTGTCCGTGGCCTGGTGGGAGATCTCGCATTTCGAGCCCGAACAGAGCACCGAATACGTCGACGGGGTCGTCGCCGAACGCGATCCCGACACGGACCGTTCCTCCGCCGAATACGTCGGCGCCCGGGACGCGTTGATCTCGTCCCTGCGCAGCGCCGCCGAGGGTGCCTATGCCGAGACGTTCGCAGGCTATCCGCCGGTCCTCGACGCTGTGGCCGCCACACTGATCAAACGTCCCAACTTCCTTGCGCTCCGCCAGCGATTCGAGCACCAGGGGCAGCGGGCGGAGGGGCGGATCAATCTTCTGCAGGGCATCCTCGACGGCCTGCTGCTGCGGGATCAGACCAAGGTCAGAGACCTGGCCGTCGAGCTCGGACTCGATCCGAAGGACGTGTACGCCCCGCAGGAGCAGGTCGGTTGGCTCTGTCACTTCCTGGAGAAGGCGGAACCACCCGCTCTCGGATACATCACCGACCCGGCCGTGCGTCAGGAGTACTTCAAGCGGATCACCACGTTCGCCGGCGATCACCCGTTCCGCGCGGAGAGCAAGTGGGCGAGTCCGGTGTTCGAGGCGTACGTCGCGTCGACCGAGTTCGACGGCTCGGTGTTCTCGCCGTCGCGCCTCATCGAGATCGGCGACACGTCCGGGTTGCTGCTGGACTTCGTGGGCACCAAGTCGCAGCTGATCATCAGCGAACCGCAGTTCGCCGCGCTGCATGCATCGATCATCGCTTCCGAATGGACGGAATCGATGACCAGCACCAGCATCAACCAGATCGACGGGCTCACCTACGAGGGCGTGTTCGCGATGAAGCGGGGCCGGGAAGGCGTCCGCGTCACCAAGTTCGAGTTGTCGACCGGCACCACCGACGTCCTGCAGATCCTGGGCCCGCTGGCCGAGTTGTCGATCCGGAGCCGGGGCACGGTCGTCGTCCCGGGCAAACCTCAGGGGACCGTGCTCGGCCCGGACTTCTTCGTCCGCGCGAACGCCGTCCGGTTCGAAGGGCCGGCGCTGGAGTTCGCGCGCCGGCCCGACCTGGACGTCGCCGGAGACGAGGAGCCCTCCGTCGTGATCGAGGCTCTCGAGTCGTTGCAGCTGCCACAGACCTCGACCCAGCTGCCGCCGGGCAGCGAACTGGAACTGCGGGTGTCACCGACGATCAAGATCCGCTACCCCTGGTACGAGTACCGCCTGGAACTCGCGGACGAGGAGACACCGAATCAGAAGGTGATCCGCTTCCTCAACAAGCTGATGAACCTCACCCGGAGCCACGGGCACTCAGGGGAACGCGGTGTCTTCATCAAGAAGTTCCAGGGCCGGCAGCCGTTCGCCACCTCGGAGTTCAATGTCGCGCTCCACGCGCTCGTCGCCGCCAGAGTCGTGCGCATCGACGACGAGATCGTCTTCCTCCGGGCCGAGTGGGAGGCGCACCGGTACAGCGGCAAGGCCATCAAGGGCCAGCGTCAGCTCGACGACGTCATGGACGCCTGGGCACCGGTGATCAGATCGATCGAGGTGGCGCTCACCCCGCGTTGACGGCGGTGTCGAGGCGTACCAGCATTTTTCCGGTGTTGGCGCCGTTCAGCATGCCGAGGAACGCTGCCGGGGCCTGTTCCAGCCCGTGCACCACGGTCTCTTCCGTACGCAACGACCCGTCCCGCAGCCACCCGCCCGCCCGCTGGATCCATTCCGGGAAGCGGTGAAAGTACGAAGTCACGAGCACCCCGCGCAGCGTCAGCTCCTTCCAGTACGCCTCGTACAGATTCTCGGGTCCAGGAACCGGGCCGGTCGCGTTGTACGAGCTGACCGCCCCGACCAGGGCTATGCGCGCGCCGGAACGGGCGGCGCCGATCGCCGCGGCCAGGTGGTCACCGCCCACCGTGTCGACGTACACGTCGATGCCTTCCGGCGCCGCCCGGGTGAGCTGCTCGGCGATCGGTGCCGCCTGATAGTCGAGACCCACGTCGAAGCCGAAGGTTTCGGTCAGCTTCTTGGCCTTGTCCGGCCCGCCCGCCGACCCGATGACCGTGCCGGCGCCCAGCAGCCGGGCGAGCTGGCCCGCCACGC
>NZ_JBEZGQ010000340.1:0-7824 GCF_040650095.1 Actinoplanes sp. NPDC048791
CGGCAACCCCGGCATCGCCGCGGTCGCCGAGCTGCGTGACGTCACCGCCACCGACCCGGCCGCGGTGGCCGCCCTCGCTGTCGAGGTCGCCACCGGCGGCCCGGCCCTGCTCGACGCTGCCCACTGGGCCACCGAACGCCCCTGGCTCGACGAGCTGGCGGGCTGGTTGCGCGCCCAGTTCCCGGTCACGTCCCTCGTGTCCGACCTCGACACCGACCCCTGGACCGTGCACGCGGTCAGTGGAAAATAAGGAGACCTGACGTGAAGGCCGCCCCGCAAGACCAGCGCCGACTGCTCGATCTGCAAGCCGTCGACATTGCCCTGGCCCAGCTCGCCCACCGCCGCAAATCCCTGCCGGAGCTGGCGGAGATCGCCACCATCTCCCGCGAGCTGTCCGCGCTGGAGGACGAGCGGGTGCGCGCCCAGGTGGCCGTCGACGACCTCGACCGCGACATCGCCCGCTTCGAGAAGGACATCGAGCAGGTCCGCACCCGCAAGGACCGGGACCAGGCCCGGCTGAACGCCGGCGGCGCGCTGCGCGAGATCGAGGGACTGCAGCACGAGCTGGCCACGCTGAACCGCCGCCAGTCCGAGCTGGAGGACGCCGAGCTCGAGCTGATGGAGCAGCGGGAGAGCGCCGAGCAGGCCCTCAACGACGTGAAGAAGAAGCTGGCCGAGGCGAGCGAGCGCCGGGCCGCGGCCGAGGCCCGCCGGGACGAGGCGAACGCGGAGATCACCAAGGAGCAGGAGTTCAAGACGCAGGCCCGCGGGCCGCTCGCCGCCGACCTGCCGGCCGACCTGATCACGCTCTACGACAAGATCCGCGCGGACTCGGGCCTGGGCGCCGCGCTGGTGCGCTCCGGGCGCTGCGGCGGTTGCCGCATCGAGCTGTACGGCGCCGACCTGGCCCGGGTGAAGTCCGCGCCCGCCGACGAGGTCGTCCGTTGCGAGGAATGCCGCCGGATCATGGTCCGCACCGCGGAGTCCGGCCTGTGACCGCTGAGCTCAGGGTCGTGGTGGAGGCGGACGGGGGGTCGCGGGGCAACCCCGGGCCGGCCGGTTACGGTGCGGTCGTGCTCGAGGAGGGCACCGGCGAGGTGCTGCTCGAGCGCTACGCCTCGCTCGGCGTCACCACCAACAACGTCGCCGAGTACCAGGGGCTGATCGCCGGCCTGCGCGCCGCCGCCGAGCTGGGCGCCGCCCGGGTCGACGTACGGATGGACTCCAAGCTGGTGGTCGAGCAGATGTCCGGCCGCTGGCAGATCAAGAACCCGGGGCTGCGCCCGCTGGCCGCCGAGGCGGCCAAGCTGGTCGACGGCTTCACCACGGTGACCTTCGACTGGATCCCGCGCGAGCGCAACAAGCTGGCCGACGCGCTGGCCAACCGGGCGATGGATGAGGCGGCCGGCAAGCCGGTGGGCTCGGCCGCCCCGAGTTCCGGTGCCGGGGCCTCGGCGTTCGCGGAGCCGACCGAGCCCAAGGCGCCCCGGAACTGGGCGCCGCCGTCCCTGGACACCGCCACCCGGCTGATCCTGGTCCGGCACGGCGAGACCGCGATGACCGCGCAGGGCCGCTACTCCGGCCGCGGCGACGTCCCGCTGTCCGAGCAGGGCGAGGCCCAGGCGATGGCCGCGGCCGGGCGGGTGGCGGGCATCTCGCGCGACGTCACGGCCGTCGTTTCCTCACCCTTGACCAGGTGTACGCGCACCGCCGAGCTGATCGCCGCCGAGCTGGGCAACGTCACGGTCACCGTCATGCCGGAACTGATCGAGTGCGACTTCGGCGACTGGGAGGGCCTGACGTTCGCCGAGGTCCGCGAGCGCTGGCCGGACGAGCTGGACCGCTGGCTGGACTCGACGGCTGTCGCGCCGCCGGGCGGGGAGTCGTTCAAGACGGTGTCGAAGCGCGTACGCGGGGCCCTGGCGACGCTGCAGTCGGCGTACCCGTCGGGGACCGTCGTCGTGGTCTCGCACGTCTCGCCGATCAAGCTGATCCTGCGCGACGCGCTCGCCGCCGGCGACGCCTTCCTGCACCGGCTCTTCCTGGACGCGGCCGGCGTCTCCACCATGGACATGTGGCCCGACGGCGGGATCGCGGTCCGCTCGGTGAACGAGACGGCGCACCTGCGCTGAGGTATTGACCCCGCCGGGTGCGGACGTTTAGCTTCCTCGATTAGGAAAGTTTCTTCACCATTCCTCTTCGACAAGCTCCGTCCGCCCCTGGAGGGCTCATGCGCGGATTCTCCCGTCGTCTGCTGGCCGTCGGCGCCGCCGTACTGGTCGGCGTCACGGCCGCACCCACCACCGCCCAGGCACACCAGAAGAAGTCGTACGTCAAGGTCGGATACTTCACCCAGTGGGGCATCTACGGCCGCGACTTCCAGCTCGCCAAGGTCCAGCAGTCCGGCGCCGCCGCCGGCCTCACCCACCTCAACTACGCCTTCGGCCCGGTCACCGCGGCCGGCGTCTGCGAGTCGGCCGACTCGTGGGCCGACTGGGGCGTGCCGTTCACCGACGCGCTCAGCGTCGACGGCGTCGCCGACGTGGCCGGCCAGCCGATCGCCGGCAACCTCAACCAGCTCGCCGAGCTCAAGAAGAAGAACCCGAAGCTGCGGGTGCTGATCTCGCTGGGCGGCTGGACCGGCTCGGCGACCTTCTCCGACGCCGCCCTGACCGACGCGTCCCGCCAGAAGCTGGTCAGCTCCTGCGTGGACCTGTGGATCAAGGGCAACCTGCCCGGCCTGTCCGCGGGCGTCGCCGCCGGCATCTTCGACGGCGTCGACCTGGACTGGGAGTGGCCCGGCTCCGAGGGCAACGCCGGCAACGTGATCCGGCCGGAGGACAAGCGGAACTTCACCCTGCTGACCGCCGAGTTCCGCAAGCAGCTCGACGCGCTGGGCCGCAAGAACCGCAAGCACTACGAGCTCACGGCGTTCCTGCCGGCCGCCCCGGCCAAGATCGACGCCGGCTTCGAGGCGAAGAAGATCTTCAAGTACCTCGACTTCGGCACCGTGCAGGGCTACGACTTCCACGGCTCCTGGGAGGCCCGGGCCAACCAGCAGTCCGCTCTGCGGGTTCCGCCCGGCGCGCCCGACAACCCGGACTTCTCCGTGGACGGCACGATCGACGCATGGCGTGACCGCGGCGCACCCGGCCGCAAGCTCGTGCTCGGCATCCCGTACTACGGCCAGGGCTGGACCGGCATCACCGCCGCCGGCAACGGTCTCTTCGCCCCGGCCACCGGCGGCGCGCCCGGCAAGTTCGCGGTCGGCACCGAGGACTACAAGACCCTGAAGAACCTGCCCGCGCAGGGCTTCAAGGTGCACCGGGACTGGCGTTCCGGCCACTCGTGGCTGTTCGACGGCACCACCTTCTGGACGTACGACGACCCGGCGCAGATCCTGCAGAAGACGGCGTACATCCGTACCGAGGGGCTGGGCGGCGCGATGATGTGGTCGCTCGACGGCGACGACGAGAAGGCCTCGCTCACCCGTACCATCTCGGCGGGTCTCTGGACCCCCTGGCGGTAGCAGGTCCTCCGGCCGGGGTGGTGTGCCGTTCGGCGCACCGCCCCGGCCGTTCGGCGCAGGGTGATCACGGCCTGGCGCATCGTCGCAGAAACCTCTCGGTAACCTGCGGCGATGGCCGTGACCACGGTCACCACCTCGTCTGAGCTCCGATGAGGAGGCCTTGATGTCCGCACCGCGCAGCGATCGCAGTCCCTGGAACTGGCTGCTGGTCATACCGATCGTGCTCCCGCTGATCACCCCGTTCTACAACTTCGACTCACCGAGGCTCTGGGGCTTTCCGGCCTTCTACTGGCTGCAGTTCTCGTTCATCCTCGTCGGCGTCGTCACGACCTCGGTCGTCTACCAGATGACCCGGAAACCACCGGCCGTCCCCGCGGCAGACCGCACCACGTCGCCGGAGGCCTCCGATGAGTGACCACATCACCGAGATCGTCGTCTTCACCTTGCTGTTCCTGCTGGTCAGCGGGATGGGCTTCATCGCGGCCAAGTGGCGCCGGCCGACCGACATGGCGCACCTGGACGAGTGGGGACTCGGCGGGCGCAGCTTCGGCGGCTGGATCACCTGGTTCCTGGTCGGCGGTGACCTCTACACCGCGTACACGTTCGTCGCGGTGCCCGCGCTGATCTTCGGCGCCGGCGCGGCGGGCTTCTTCGCGGTGCCCTACACGGTGGTCATCTACCCGCTGTTCTTCCTGATCCTGATCCGGCTCTGGTCGGTGTCGCACCGGCACGGCTTCGTGACCCCGGCCGACTTCGTCCGCACCCGCTTCGACTCGCCGCTGCTGGCGCTGCTGATCGCGATCACCGGCATCGTGGCGACCATGCCGTACATCGCGTTGCAGCTGGTCGGCATCGAGGCGGTGCTCAAGACGATGGGCGTGACCGGGGAGAGCGCGCTGGCCCGGCACGCGCCGATCATCGTGGCGTTCGCGATCCTGGCCGCGTACACGTACCAGTCCGGGCTGCGGGCGCCGGCGCTGATCGCCTTCGTCAAAGACACGCTGATCTACATCGTGATCATCGTGGCGGTGCTGTACCTGCCGTACAAGCTGGGCGGCTGGGGCTCGATCTTCGACGACGCCAACGCGAAGTTCCAGGCGTCACCGGCGCCGGGTGACGGCATCACGCTCAACGCCAACAACCAGATCCAGTACATCACCCTGGCCCTGGGCTCGGCGCTGGCGCTGTTCCTGTACCCGCACAGCATCACCGGCGTGCTGGCCAGCAAGAACCGCAACGTGATCAAGCGCAACATGTCGGCGCTGCCGGCGTACAGCTTCCTGCTCGGCCTGATCGCCCTGCTCGGCTACATGGCCATCTCGGCCGGGGTGAAGCCGCTGCCCGGCAACACCGCGGGCAGCGTCGACAGCAACACGGTCGTGCCGCTGCTGTTCGACCAGCAGTTCCCGGCCTGGTTCGCGGGCATCGCCTTCGCGGCGATCGGCATCGGCGCCCTGGTCCCGGCGGCGATCATGTCGATCGCGGCGGCGAACCTGTTCACCCGCAACATCTACAAGGAGTACATCCGCAAGGACGCCACCCACGCGCAGGAGGCCGGCGTCGCCAAGATCGCCTCGCTGGTGGTGAAGGTCGGCGCGGTCGCGTTCATCATCTTCCTGGACCCGCAGTTCTCCATCGACCTGCAGCTCATCGGCGGCATCATCATCTTGCAGACCGCCCCGGCGGTGGCCATCGGCCTCTACACCCGGTGGCTGCACCGCAACGCCCTGATCGTGGGCTGGGCGGCCGGCATGGGCCTGGGCCTGTGGATGCTCTACCAGATCCCGAACGCGGCGACCAAACGCGCCCACTTCGGCGGGTCGGCGTTCCCGCTGGAGAAGTTCGGCTTCGACACCCCGAAGACGATCTACGTCGGCTTCGTGGCGGTCGCGCTGAACCTGCTGGTCGCGGTGATCGTGACGCTGATCCTGCGGGCGATGAAGACCCCGGAGGGTGTCGACGGCACCGAGCCGGACGACTACTTCGCCGACGAGGGCGACCCGCGGCTGGAGAAGGCCCGTACCACTCCGGAGACCCTCGGCTCCTCCACCTGACCCCGACCCGCTCGCGATCCGCGGCCCCGGATGTCCTATCCGGGGCCGCGGCCTTTCAGGTACGCGTCCATGTCCCGGGTCAGCCGCTCCAACACGCCCGCCAGCTCCTGGCGCTCGTCGGCGGTCCAGTCCCGCAGCACCTCGTCGTAGACCTCACGGCGGGCCTTGCTCACCGCGTCCACCTGGGCGAGGCCCCGCTCACTGGCGGCCACGACACTGCCGCGGCCGTCCAGCGGATCAGGCGTACGCACGACGAGGCCGTCCCGGTGCAGGGCGCCGACCTGCCGGGTGACCGTGGAACCGTCCAGATTGAGCCGGGTGGCGACGGCGGAGACGTTCTGCGGGCCGGCCTCCTGCAGGAAGCGCAGAATCACGTACGCGGCGCGGTCGAGCGCGCGGTGCGGCCGCGGCGCGGCACGGCGGGTGGCCTCACCCAGCCGCATGAGCATGGCCACCTGGGTCTCGATGACCCTGAGAGCCGAGTCGTCGTCCGCCATCTGTCCTTCCCCGGTACTGCTTCTACTCTTCAGCTTTTTCTACTCTTCAGCGAAATGCTCGCCACAACAGGATGAGCCCGACAAGGGTCCCAAAGGTGACGATCAGCACTTTCAACACCCGCGCGGGCAGCCGGCGTGCGATGTGCGCCCCCACATACCCGCCGACAATCGTGGCCGGGGCGACGGCGAGCACCGCACCCCAGTGCACCGGCGCGAAGAACGCGAAAACCACCACGGTGACCAGCCCGACACCGGCGGAAAGCACATTCTTGAGCGCGTTGATCCGATTCAACGTCTCGTCCAGCACCAAAGCAAGCGCAGCGACGTACATGACCCCCAGCGCGGCGCCGAAATACCCGCCATAGATGGCCCCGACGAAGACGACGATCTGAAGGGTGACCTTCTTCTCGCCGCTCGACCGCCCGACGAGACCCTTGAGCCGGTCTTGGAAGAAGAGGATGGCGGCAGCGCCGAGCACCAGGAACGGCACGACAACCTCGAAGGCGCGGGCCGGGGTGCCGAGAAGAAGGAAGCAGCCGAGGGTGGCGCCGACCAGGGCGGTGGGGACGATGGCCCGCAGCCGCCGTCCCTGGCCGGTGAGGTCGGCGCGGCTGCCGACGACGCTGGAGACGTAGCCGGGGAAGACGGCGGTGGAATTGGTGACGTTGGCGTCGACCGAGGGAAGACCGACGGCGATGAGGCTGGGGAAGGTGATCAGCGAGCCGCCACCGGCGATCGCATTCACTACGCCGGCGGCCAGACCGGCGGCGACCAGCAGCACGATGTGGGCGAGATCCATGATGCCGAAGAATCTACGGGCCGGGGGTGGGGGATGCTGGTTCGAGGCCCGGGTGTGTGGTCGGGGTCCTGGTTTGGTCGCGGCCGGTGCCGGTGCCGGTGCCGGGGTCGGGCTACCGGGCCCTGATCTTGGACTGGTCGGGTTCCGGCCCGTCGGCCTGCCGGGCCGGGCGGGGCTGTCGGCCGGGTCGTGGGGTGTTCTGGCAGGGTCGAGCCGGCTTTCGGTCCGTCGCCCGCCGGGTCCTCGGCGGCGTCGGTAGGATGGTCACGCGACGGACGAGTCGACCGGGCGGTCGCGTCGGTGTTCCTCCGGGAGCATCGCCGAGGAACGTCCGGACTCCACAGAGCAGGGTGGTTGCTAACGGCAACCCGGGGTGACCCGCGGGAAAGTGCCACAGAGAAGAGACCGCCGGCCCCGTGCCGGTAAGGGTGAAACGGTGGGGTAAGAGCCCACCAGCACCCCGGGCGACCGGGGTGGCTCGGTAAACCCCACCCGGAGCAAGGCCAAGCAAGGCCACCGCCGCGAGGCGGGGGCCGGCGCAGGCATTCGAGGGCTGCTCGCCCGAGTCTGCGGGTAGGCCGCAAGAGCATGTCGGCAACGGCACGCCTAGATGGATGACCGCCGCCGGCGGCCGCGAGGCCGTCGCGCACAAAATCCGGCGTACAGGTCGACTCGTCCGTCGCCTTCCTGGTCAGAGCCCTGTTGATGGGCTCTGACCAGGGCTTTCTCTGGGCGCTGGCGGTCAACGTTGGTCGGCGTTGGTGGGCGTTAGACGGCCCGAATACGGCCCCGCAGCGCACTCTGACGGCCCACAGACGGCCCAGCTTTGATCTTGTCTTTCACGCGCCGGGCTGCACTCGACGTGGCGCGGGTGAAGATCTCCACCTCGACGTCCCGCTCGGCCAGCCGCTTGGACACCTCGACGATGTACACGTTCATGCCACC
>NZ_JBEZGQ010000341.1:0-7824 GCF_040650095.1 Actinoplanes sp. NPDC048791
CGGCTCCCCACCGCCCTGGACACCTTCGGCACCTGCCGGGCCGGCCGCGGTCGGGGGCGCCGCGGCCGGCCGTACGCCTCAGCGCTTCAGACCGTGCTCGATGGCCTCGATGATGCGGGGCCGCAGCTCGGCCGCCTTGATGATCGCGTCCACCGAGCCGACCTCCACGGCGCGCTGGATGCTGTGCACCCGGTCGAACTCGGCCGCCACCTGACCGAGCTTCTCCGAGCGCACCGCCGACTGCACCTCGCCCAGCTGCGCGTTCAACGCCGCCCGCTCGGCGCCGCTGGCCGCCGCGATCCGCGCCTGCAGCTCGGTCACCCGCGGGTCGTTCGCCGTACGCGTGTTCACCTCACCGGAGAACACCACGGCCGCCGCCGGGGCACCGCCGAGCACCGAGGCGAACGAGCCCTCCAGCGCCAGCACGGTCATGGTCGGGTTCAGCGCCTTGGAGAACACCACGAACGCGCCGCCGTGGTAGCGCGAGATCACGCAGAACACGATCGGGCCCTCGAAGTTGACGATCGCCCGGCCGATCTCGGCGCCGTACTCCAGCTGGAGTTTGCGCATCGACTCCGGGGAGCCGTCGAAGCCGGACAGGTTGGCCAGCACCACCACCGGCCGGTTGCCGGACGCCGCGTTGATCGCCCGGGCGGTCTTCTTCGACGAGCGCGGGAACAGCGTGCCCGCCGTGTAGGTGTCCGGGCCGTCGGTGGGCGGGAAACCGCGCCGCGGCACCGACCGCGACTCGATGCCGATCAGGCAGACCGGCCAACCGCCGAGGTGCACGTCCTGCACCGCGGAGGTCTCCGCGTCGGCCATGCCCGCCCAGCGTTCCAGCACCGGGTGGTCCTGGTCGGCCAGAGCGCGCATCACCGTACGGATGTCGAACGGCTTCTTGCGGTCCGGGTTGTGCTCGGTGGAGAAGATCTGCCCGACGGTCGCGAAGTCACTGCCGGGGAAGGTGTGCGGGAACGACGACACGTCACGGTCCACCGGGTCGTCCGTGCGCGCCTTACGCGGCCCGCTCTCGCCGGGCAGGACGTACGAGTGGTCGTAGTGCGCCATCAGCACGTCGCGGGCGGCCGGCAGGCTCGGCGCCCAGTACTGCGCCTGGCCGTTCGGGCCCATCACCCGGTCGTAGCCGCCGATGCCGAAGTTGTCCTCGGCCGACACGCCGCCGGAGAAGTCCAGCGACTGCTTGCCGGTGAGCACCATCGCCGAGTCCGGCGTCATCACCAGGATGCCCTTGGTGTGCATGAGCATCGTCGCCTCGGCGTTCCAGTACGGCTGGGCGCCCACGTTGATCCCCGCGACGACGATGTTGATCTCGCCGCCCTGCTGGGTGAACGTGACGATCCGCTTGAGCGCGGCGGCGACCCAGTCCATGTTCTCGGTGCCCGAGGTCATCGAGATGCGCGCGCCCGCCGACAGCGCGAACCACTCCAGCGGCACCCGCATCCGCTCGGCCAGGTCCAGCGCGGCGATGACCCGCGAGCACTCCGGCTCGGACAGTGCGCCCAGCGCCTTGGTCGGGTCGCCGAGCAGCACGACCCGGGTGACGCCCTCGGCGTACCGCTCGGTCGGGGTGGTGACGACGCCCGCCACGATCGCCGCGGAGTTGCGGCCGCGGGGCCGGTCCACCGGCACGAGCACGCCGTTGTCGTCGAGGTCGTGCTCCACGAAACTGCCCTGCGGCCCGGCGAGCAGCCCGGTCAGCTCGTACGGGTACACGTTGCCGCGCCGGGCCGCGCGCAGCACCTTCTGCCGGTAGTCGTCCAGCGGCTGCACCGGCTCGGTCGACGGCTTGTCCACGTGCAGCTGCGCGCCGTTGCCCGGATCCAGGGTGATGCGGACGGCCACCTCGGTCAGCTCGCCCGCGGCGTTGCGCTGGCGGGCCACGAACTGGACCTCCTCCAGCCCGGCCCCGGCCGAGGTCGGCAGGATGCGCTGGACCAGAGCGTTCAGCTCGTCGCTGGTGAGCTCGGTGGCCGGCCAGACGTACATCATGATCCGGTTGGTGTCGAACCGCTTGTTCGGCGGGCGCTGGGCCTGGATGTTGCGGATCGCGTCCAGGCCGGCCGTGATCGCGTCCTCCACCGCGGGCAGTGCGACCAGCCGGCCGTCGGCCTCGCGCAGCGGCGTCAGGTCGCGGACCTGGCCCATCGCGAACAGCCGCTCGTCGGCCGGGTTGCTCTTGGCCACCGCCTTGAACAGGTAGATCTCCTCGTCCGCCGACGGCAGCCGGGTGAGGTCGAACTCGCGCAGCCGCTGCAGCTGCAGGCGCCGCGCGATCTGCGGGTGCAGGCCACGGATCAGCCGGTCCTCGGTGAAGCCCGCTTCGTCGGGCCGGAAGGTGAAGTGGTGGTGCATGACCGCGCCGCTGGTGCCGGCGACGGTCGTGGTGATCCGGCGGACACCGGCGGGCAGGCTGCACACGGCGAGCAGCTCACCGAGCCGGACCGCCATCGCGTCGGCGTCGGGCTGGTCCTCCCAGGTGACGTAGAGGTCGGCGACCAGGCCGCGCTCGGCGACGTCGGCGGCCAGCGTGCCGACCGCGTCGAGGGCATCCGGCAGGGCGGCGATGTCCACGGCGGTGGTGACCACGCGGGTCACCCGTTCCGAGCCGGTGTGCACGGCGGTGACGAACCGGCAGCCCGCGATGTCGCGCGCGGTCACCTCGGACAGCCCGCGGTTGCCGTAGTAGCGGCGCGTCAGCACCTCCAGCAGGGCGGCGTGGTCGCGGCCGGGCCGGCCCATCCGCTGCCCGATCAGCCGGACCAGCGGTTCGGCGCTGGCCACCATGGCCTGGATGCGCTCGGCGCGGTCGGCGGCGTCCGGGTTGTTGTCCAGGTAGCGCAGCTCCTCCCGGACCGCGGCGTAGACCTTGGCGCGGTTGCGGCGCAGCAGCGGCTGGACGAACCAGCGGAACACCACCCCGCGGGCCAGGTCGGCCACCGCGGGGAAGCGCACCTGAGTGGCCTCCACGAGGTGCTCCAGGGTGAGCCCGGCCCGCTCGCTCAGCGACTCGGCCGGCGGCGGCCCGGCCAGCCACTGCCGCAGCAGTTCCGAGACCACGGCGACGTCGGTGGACATCCGCTGCTGGGCCAGGAAGATCCGGAAGACCGCGGCCTCGAGCTCCGGCGTCCGGTCCAGGTCGTTGACGCCGTAGTGGGCCAGCATCTGCCGGAGCTTGACCTGGAACGCCTCGGTGACCCCGGCGCGCTCGACGTCGAGGCTCTGCAGGTAACTGTGGAAGTACTCGCGGGGGCTGTGCACCGGGCTGCCCGGCTCCACCTCCACGTCACCGGCGGGTTTGTTGCGGCTCAGCTCCGACAGATCGGCGAAGACGGTCAGCACGGTCAGCTCACCGGCCAGCGGCTGGCCGCCGAGCTCGGCCCGGGCGGCCAGGTAGCCGGTCAGCAGGCGCTTGCGGTCGCGCGGGTCGGCGTCGAAGCCCAGCAGCAGGCTGCGCAGGTCCTGCAGGCCACGCTCGACGCGGTCGGCGGCGGACACGTCGGCGGGCTCGCCGGGCAGGTCGACCTCGACGGTCTCGCCGGCCCCCGCGGCCTGCACCTCGGTGCCCTCCTCGGCCAGCGGCTCCAGGCGCATCAGCGGCGTACCGGTCTCGACCTGGCTGCCCACCGACACCGGGCACTCCCGCACCCGGGCCCGGAACGGCGCCCGCAGCACCGTCTCCATCTTCATGCTCTCCAGCACCAGGATCGGCGCGCCGGCCTCGACCTCGTCCCCGACGGCCAGCGGCGTGGCCACCACCAGCGCGGGCGCGGGCGAACGCACGACTCCGCCCTCGTCGCGGCTGACCCGGTGGGTGACCCCGTCGACCTCGACCAGGTGGATCGGGCCGTGGGTGGCCGACACCAGCCGGAACCGGTGGCCGTTGACCACGACCCGGCCGCTGTGCGCGTCGAAGCGTTCCACCTCGACGTCGGCCGGGTGCATGTCGCCGCCGCCGGAGATGCCGACCCGGAAACGCTGCCCGCCGACCCGGGCGACACTCACCCGGTACGAGGAGCCGCGCAACTTGAGGTCGAGCGGGCGGGCGATCTCGTGCTGCACCTGGGGCCGGCCGCCGTGCGCGGTGGCCAGCAGGCGCTGCCGGCTGACCTCCTCCTCGTCCTGATACGCCTCGATCGCGGCCACGGCCAGGGCGATCGCCGAGTGCCGGTGGCTGACCAGGCGGCCCTCGGCCCGGACCCGGTCGATCCAGCCGGTGTCGGCGCTGGCGTCGATGACCTCGGGCTGGTCGAGCAGGTCGAGCACGAAGCTCTTGTTGGTGGTGCCGCCCTCGATGATCACGGTGGTCTCGGCCATCGCGCGGCGCAGCCGGCCCAGCGCCTCGTCACGGTCCCGGCCGTACGCGATGATCTTGGCAATCATCGAGTCGAAGTCGGCCGGGATGGTGTCACCCTCGCTGACCCCGGTGTCCACCCGGATGCCGGGCCCGGCCGGCAGCAGCAGCCGGGTGATGCGGCCGGGCGACGGGGCGAAGTCGCGGTCCGGGTCCTCGGCGTTCAGCCGGGCCTCGACGGCACCGGGCCGACCGGGCCGGCCGGGCCCTGTCGCTGACCCGCAAGGAGTTCGGCGTGCTGGAGATGCTGGCGGCCGCCGACGGCTCGGTGGTCAGCGCCGAGGAACTGCTGGAGCACGTCTGGGACGCCCACGCGGACCCGTTCAGCAACGTGGTGTCGGTGACCCTGGCCCGGTTGCGGCGCAAGCTCGGCGCCCCGCCGCTGATCGAGACCGTGGTCGGCCGGGGCTACCGCCTGTGACCGCCGTCTGGCGTGCGCTGCGGCCCCGGCTGACCGTCCGGGTCCGGCTCACCCTGCTGTACACGGGGCTGTTCGCCGCCTGCGGGATGATCCTGGTGGCGATCACCTACGGCCTGCTCGCCGGCAACCTGCCCGGGCCGGAGCCGGCCAAGGACCGCACGAGCCCGGCCGACGCGAAGCAGGTCATGCCGGTCGAATTCGCCGCGGCCTGCGCCAAGGCGACCTCCGAACCCGGCGCCGCGCCGGAGCTGTTGATGAAATGCAAGGCGGCGTACCAGGAGGGCGTTCTCGACGGGGCCGAGACCCAACGCGAGGCGACCCTGGACCAGCTGCTGCGCTATTCGCTGGGCACGCTCGCGGCGGTCACGCTGCTGGCGGCGGTGGCCGGGTGGATCGTCGCCGGCCGGGTGCTGCGCCCGGTGCACCGGATCACCGCGGCGGCCCGCGACGCCTCCGAGGACCACCTCGCGGCCCGGGTGGCGCTGACCGGCCCGCACGACGAACTGCGCGAACTGGCCGACACGTTCGACGCCATGCTGGACCGGCTGCAGACCGCGTTCGAGGGCCAGCGCCGCTTCATCGCCAACGCCGGCCACGAGCTGCGCACCCCGCTGACCGTCATGCGGACCGCCGTCGACGTGGTGCTGGCCAAACCGGAACCGACCCGCGACGAACTGATCGGCCTGGGCCGCGACGTCCGGACCGCCGTCACCCACGCCCAGGCCCTGATCGACGCGCTGCTGACCCTGGCCCGCACCGACCGCGGCCAGGTCGGCCGGGAGCCGGTCGACCTGGCGACGGTCACCGAGGACGCGATCGACGCCGCGGCACCCACACCCGGCACAACCCGGCTGCACACCTCCCTGGCCCCGGCCCCGACCAGCGGCGACCCGATCCTGCTCGAACACCTCGCGGCGAACCTGGTGGACAACGCGGTGCGCTACAACGTCCCGGGCGGCGCGGTGTGGGTGAGCACGGCCAGCGCCGGCGGCCGGGTGGTGCTGACAGTGGACAACACCGGGCCGGTGATCGCCCCGGAGGCGGTGGAGACGCTGTTCGAACCGTTCCGGCGGCTGCGGGAGCGGACCGGGGACGGCGGATTCGGGCTGGGGCTGGCGATCGTGGCGTCGATCGCGGGCGCGCACGGCGGCGAGGCGGTGGCCGGGGCCCGTCCCGGCGGCGGCCTGAGCGTGACGGTCAGCCTGCCGACTCGTACGCCCTAACGCCCGTCGACGACCGCGGACGGCGTGGCCCGGCCGGTCCTCAGTTCGCGGGCGATGACCGTCAGCAGATGCTGGGCGCTGACCGGCTTCTGCAGCAGGATCGCCCCGGTCGGCAGGGTGCCGCGGGCCGCCAGGATGCTCTCCGCGTAGCCCGACATGTACACCACCCGCAGTCCCGGCAGGTCCCGGTGCACGGCGGTGACCATGTCCGGCCCATGCATGTCGGGCAGCACCACGTCGGTCAGCAGCAGGTCCAGGACGTCGGCCGCTGCGGCCAGGGTCAGCGCCTCGGCGGCGGTGCGCGCCGACCGGACCCGGTACCCGTTGCGGTCCAGGACGCGTTCGGTCAGGGCGCGCAGTCCCTCGTCGTCCTCGACCAGCAGGATCGTCTCGCCGGCGCCCGGCCGTACCCGCGTCGACGTGCGGGCCGCCGGACCCGCGTTCTGCTCGGTGACCGGGAGCAGCGCGGCGATGGTCGTGCCGTGGCCCAACTCCGAGTAGAGCTGGGCGTGCCCGCCGGCCTGGGCGATGATGCCGTAGATCGTGGCCAGGCCGAGCCCGGTGCCCTGGCCCTTCGGTTTGGTGGTGAAGAACGGTTCGAAGGCCCGTTCCAGCGTCTCCTGGTCCATGCCGGTGCCGGTGTCGCTGACCGCCAGCCGCATGTACTGCCCGGTGCGCACGCCCGGGTGCTGCGCCGCGTAGTGCTCGTCGACCGTGACGGCGTCGGTGTCGATGGTCAGGGTGCCGCCGTTGGGCATCGCGTCACGGGCGTTGACGGCCACGTTGACCAGCACCTGTTCCAGCCGGCCGACGTCGGCCAGGACCGGCGCCGAGTCCTCGGTGAGCCGGGTGATGAGGGTGATGTCCTCGCCGAGGGTGCGGCGCAGCAGCTTCTCCACGTCCGCCACCACACTGTTGAGGTCGAGGGCGGTCAGTTCGGCGACCGTGTCGGCGCGGGCGAACGCCAGCAGCTGACGGGTGAGGCCGGCGGCCCGGTCACCCGCCGCGACGATCTGCAGCAGGTCGTCGTGCAGCCGGGCCCACGTGGGGTCACGGGCCGCCAGCTCCTCGACGTCGGCGGCGGACATGCCCGCGTAGCCGTTGATGATCCCCAGCAGGTTGTTGAAGTCGTGCGCGATGCCGCCGGCCAGCTGCCCGAGGCTCTCCAGCCGTTCCGACTGGCGCAGCCGCTGGCGCAGGTGGTGCCGCTCGGTGACGTCGTCGACGACGGCGCACCGCACGGTGCGCCCGGCGAACGTGGTCAGGTGCGAGGTCACCTCGACCTCGGTCACCCGGCCGTCGTGCTTGCGGTGCCGGCGGGCCCGGCAGCGTTCGACCGGCGCGGCCGCGGCCAGTTCTTCCCGTACGGCGGCAGCGTCATCAGCCGGGCAGAGGTCGGTGACCACGGCGCTGAGCAGGGCTTCCCGGTCCCGGCCGAAGTAGTGCACGGCGGCGTCGTTCACCGCCACCACGGCCAGCGTCTCGACGTCGAACAGGTAGATCGGGTAGGGGTTGGCGTCGAACAGCTGCCGGTAGTTGCGTTCGTGCTCACGGGCCAGCTCCTCGGCCCGGCGCCGCTCCCCCAGTTCCCGGTCGACCGCGGCGAGCAGGCCGGCGAACTCCGCGCCGAGATCACTGACCTCCCGCGGGCCGGTGACAGTCACCGCCGGCTCCAGGTGACCACTGGTCGCGGCGGCCCGGACGGCGGTGCGCAGCCGGCCGATGGGCCTGGTGATCCGGCGGTACACCAGCAGCGTGGCCAGCAGGCCGGCGAGCAGCCCCACGGCGGTGATCCCGGCCTGGCGGCG
>NZ_JBEZGQ010000342.1:0-7813 GCF_040650095.1 Actinoplanes sp. NPDC048791
GGACCAGCACGTTGCGGTCCAGCCGGGTCAGCCGGGCCAGGAAAGCCCCCGCGTCCGCGACGCCGGCGATGCCGTGGGCGGCCATCCTCAATTCTCCAGGTACGGCGTGAGGAAATCCCGCTCGGCGCCGGTCAGCCGGCGCGGGAACTGCTCGGCCAGGTTGAACGGCACACAGACCGACTTCGCCCGGCTGGCCAGCACGTCCTCGTCGAACAACTCGTAGCTCACGGTGAAGCTGGCCGCCCGCAGCTCGGAGATCCACAGCTCGATCCGGACCGCCTCGCCGTAGTCGACCGGGCGCAGATAGTCGACCTCGTGCCGGGAGATGACGATCCCGTCCTCGAACGACGTCAGGCCCTTGGCCCGGGCGCCGACGAAGAACATGGCAACGCGCGCCTCCTCGTACAGGGTGAGGAAGCGCGCGTTGTTGACGTGGCCGTACGCGTCCATGTCGGACCAGCGCACGGCCGCGTCGTAGACGAACCTAGTCACGGTTTGTCCTGGGTTTTCCGCCGCGGGCTAGCTCAGTCACGCGTCAGCTTGCGGTAGGTCACCCGGTGCGGGCGGGCAGCGTCGGCGCCGAGACGGTCGATCTTGTTCTTCTCGTACGCGTCGTAGTTGCCCTCGAACCAGAACCACTTGTCCGGGTCCTCGTCGGTGCCCTCCCACGCCAGCATGTGGGTGGTGATCCGGTCCAGGAACATCCGGTCGTGGGAGATGACCACGGCGCAGCCCGGGAACTCCAGCAGCGCGTTCTCCAGGCTGGACAGCGTCTCCACGTCCAGGTCGTTCGTCGGCTCGTCGAGCAGCAGCACGTTGCCGCCGATCTTCAGGGTCATCGCCAGGTTGAGCCGGTTGCGCTCGCCACCGGACAGGACCTTGACCGGCTTCTGCTGGTCCGGCCCCTTGAAACCGAACGCGGCGACGTAGGCGCGGGACGGCATCTCGACCTTGCCGACCATCATGTGGTCCAGCCCGTCGGACACGACCTCCCACACCGTCTTGGACCCGTCGAGGCCGGAACGGCTCTGGTCCACGTACGACAGCTTGACGGTCTCGCCGACCCGGACCTGGCCCTCGTCCGGCTGCTCGAGCCCGACGATGGTCTTGAACAGCGTGGTCTTGCCGACGCCGTTCGGGCCGATGATGCCGACAATGCCGTTGCGCGGCAGCGAGAACGACAGGTGATCGATGAGCACCCGGTCGTCGAAGCCCTTGACCAGGTCCTTGGTCTCGATCACCGTGTTGCCCAGACGCGGGCCCGGCGGGATCTGGATCTCCTCGAAGTCGAGCTTGCGGGTCTTCTCGGCCTCGTTGGCCATCTCCTCGTAGCGGTCGAGGCGGGCCTTGGACTTGGTCTGCCGGGCCTTGGCGTTGGAGCGCACCCACTCGAGCTCGTTCTCGAGGCGCTTCTGCAGCTTCTGGTCCTTGCGGCCCTGCAGCTTGAGGCGGGCGGCCTTCTTGTCGAGGTACGTCGAGTAGTTGCCCTCGTACGGGAACGCGCGGCCGCGGTCCAGCTCGAGGATCCAGGTCGCGACGTTGTCCAGGAAGTACCGGTCGTGCGTGATGGCGATGACGGTACCGGCGTACTTGGCGAGGTGCTGCTCCAGCCACTGCACGCTCTCGGCGTCCAGGTGGTTGGTGGGCTCGTCGAGCAGCAGCAGGTCGGGCGCCTCGAGCAGCAGCTTGCACAGCGCGACGCGGCGGCGCTCACCACCGGAGAGCTGGGTGACGTCGGCGTCCGGCGACGGGCACCGCAGGGCGTCCATGGCCAGCTCGAGCTGCGAGTCGACGTCCCACGCGTTGGAGTGGTCGAGCTCCTCCTGGAGCTTGCCCATCTCCTCCATCAGCTCGTCGGTGTAGTCGGTGGCCATCTGCTCGGCGATCTTGTTGAACCGCTCGAGCTTGGCCTTGGTCTCCGCGACCGCCTCCTCGATGTTGCCGAGGACGGTCTTGGCTTCGTTGAGCGGGGGCTCCTGGGCGAGCATGCCGACGGAGTAGCCCGGCATGAGCCGCGCCTCGCCGTTGCTCACGGTGTCGACACCGGCCATGATCTTCAACAGGCTGGACTTACCGGCGCCGTTGGGGCCGACCACACCGATCTTGACGCCGGGCAGGAAGTTGAGCGTCACATCGTCGAGCACGACCTTGTCGCCGTGCGCCTTGCGCGCCTTTTCCAGGACGTAGATGAACTGGGCCACGGTGCGGCCTACCTCCGAGATCGTGATTTCCGGTTGCCGGAACGAAAGACCAATCTTTCCAGGTCGCCACCGGCCACCTACAACAACCCCGACCACGCCGCCCGGATTCCCCGCTCAGCTCAGTCGGTCGTGACCTTGTACGTCTTCTTCTCCCCCTTGCGGACGACCTCCAGCCGCTCCGAGTTCACGTCGAAGGTGTTGCCGTCCGCCGCCCTGGCGAAATAGCCGTCGCCCCGCGGCTCCACGTTCTCCAGGAACAGAGCGGTCTCCCCCTCGATCCACTTACCCTCGGCCCCGCCGCGGTTGGCCTGGTAGAACAGCCGGTCCGTGTCGTCCCGGCAGATCCACACCGTCGTGCCGGTCTCCAGCGTCCGCACCTGCAGGACCTTGGTCAGCCGCACCTCTTCACGGAGGACCCGGCGGGCGGTGTCATGCATCTCGCGCGGGCAGTCCCCAGGTGAGACCGTCGCTTCAGTGGGTACATACGGCGTCTGGTCGCCGGTCTGCTGCGGCGTCTCGTGGCGGGATCCGAGAACCAGGCCCGCCGACATCCCGATGATGCTGAGCAGCACGGTGGCAATGACCACAGGGAAGAACAGCGGCCGGCGCGGCGGGGGAAGATCAACGGACTGGCTCACCGGCCCAGAATGGCACCTTCCCGCCAGAGGCGGTGCCGCGCGGCCGGACCATAGCGGGGCCAGCCCCGAGCAGCTACGCACAGTAGGCTCAGGGCTGGGAACCCAGCACGACCCGGAGGTGCACTCAGCGTGGCCGAACGAAGTTCCTTTGTTGTCGTCGCCAACCGCCTGCCCGTCGACGAAGTCATGGTCGACGGCGAGCGGCAATGGCGCCCGAGCCCCGGCGGACTCGTCACCGCCCTGCATCCGGTGCTCACCCAGCAACAGGGCACCTGGATCGGCTGGGCCGGCGGGGACGGGGAGGCGCCCGAGCCGTTCGAGCTCGAAGGCATCAAGATCCACCCGGTGCCGCTGAGCGCCGAGGAGCTCGAGCGCTACTACGAGGGCCAGTCGAACGCCACCATCTGGCCGCTCTACCACGACGCCGTCGAGACACCGGTCTACAAACGGCGCTGGCGCGAGGCGTACAGGCTGGTCAACCAGCGGTTCGCGCAGGCCGCGGCGGACGTCGCCGAGCAGGGCGCGACCGTCTGGGTGCAGGACTACCAGCTCCAGCTGGTCCCCGCGATGCTCCGCGAGATGCGTCCCGACCTGCGGATCGGCTTCTTCCTGCACATCCCGTTCCCGCCCATCGAGCTGTTCATGCAGATGCCGTTCCGGGCCGAGATCCTGCGCGGGCTGCTCGGCGCCGACCTGGTCGGCTTCCAGCAGCGGCTCGCGGCGCAGAACTTCGTCCGGCTGGCCCGGCACCTGCTGGGCCTGCGCTACGAGGGCCAGTCGATCCAGGTCGACGGCCGCAAGGTCAAGGCCGGGGCGTTCCCGATCAGCATCGACACCGCCGACATGGAACGGATGGCGGCGGACCCGGCCGTGCAGGCCCGGGCCAAGCAGATCCGCGCCGAGCTCGGTGACCCCGAGACCGTGATCCTCGGCGTCGACCGGCTCGACTACACCAAGGGCATCGAGCTGCGCCTCAAGGCGTTCCGCGAGCTGCTGGCCGACGGCAAGCTCAAGGTGCCGGAGGCGGTCATGGT
Organism: Actinoplanes sp. NPDC048791; assembly: GCF_040650095.1. Lineage (NCBI taxonomy): Bacteria > Bacillati > Actinomycetota > Actinomycetes > Micromonosporales > Micromonosporaceae > Actinoplanes > Actinoplanes sp. NPDC048791. The sequence goes on from NZ_JBEZGQ010000342.1 coordinate 3,874, forward strand.
GCAGGTCGCCACGCCGAGCCGGGAGCGCGTCGAGCACTACCAGACGCTGCGGGTCAAGGTGGAGCGCGAGGTCGGCCGGATCAACGGCGAGTTCGGCCGGGTCGGCATGCCGGCGGTGCACTACCTGCACCAGTCGTACAGCAAGCAGGAGCTGGCGGCGCTCTACGTCGCGGCCGACGTCATGATGGTGACGCCGCTGCGCGACGGCATGAACCTGGTCGCCAAGGAGTACGTCGCCTGCCGGGCCAACGGCGGCGGCGCGCTGGTGCTCAGCGAGTTCGCCGGGGCGGCGACCGAGCTGCGCCAGGCGTTCCTGTGCAACCCGCACGACCCCGACGGGGTCAAGGACGCGCTGCTGCGCGCGGTCGGCGCGGAGCCGGCCGAGCTCAAGCGCCGGATGCGGGTCATGCAGCGGCACCTGCGGACCCACGACGTCGCCGAGTGGGCCCGCACGTTCCTCAACGAGCTCGGCGTGCCGGACACCGACGCCAAGCCGGACCAGTCAGAGGACCGGACCAGCTAAAGGACCGGACCAGCTAGAGAAACAGGCAGAAGGGATGACCGTCCGGGTCGAGGTAGACCCGGACGTCGTCCTGCGGCTGGAAGTCCGCCCTGGTCGCCCCGGCCTTCTCGGCGTGGGCGCAGGCGGCTTCCAGGTCCTCCACCTCGATGTCGAGATGCACGCTCATCTGCTGATCGTCGGGGCCGGCCGGCCAGACCGGGCGCACGTACGCCGACTCGGTCTGGAAGGACAGCCCCGGCCCGCCGTTGGGCGCGCCCAGCTTGACCCAGCCGGGCTCGTCCTGGACGACGCTCCAGCCGAGCAGCCGCTGATAGAACGCGGCGAGTTCCTGTGCGTCCGGGGCATCGAGCACGATCCCGGACAATGTCATGTGCGGTCGCTCACTCATGTCTGACCGTTACCCATCGCTCACGCGGCTATCCCCGTTCCAGGACCGCGACCACGTCGCCGACCACCACAACGGCGGGCGGCTTGATTCCCGCCTCGGCAGCGGCCGCGGCCACCTCGCCGAGGGTGCTGCGCAGCACGCGCTGGGCGTCTGTCGAACCTTCCTGCACGACGGCGGCCGGCGTCTGCGGGGCCCGGCCCTCGGCGACGAGCCGGGCGGCGATCTTCGGCAGGTTCTTCAGGCCCATCAGCACCACCAGCGTGCCGCGGAGCTGGGCCAGAGCGGCCCAGTCGACCAGCGACTCGGGGCTGTCCGGCGGCACGTGCCCGGAGACCACGGTGAACTCGTGGGCCACACCGCGGTGCGTGACCGGGATGCCGGCCAGCGCCGGAGCGGCGATCGAGCTGGTCACCCCGGGGACGACCAGCACCGGTACGCCGGCCTCCGCGCAAGCCACGACCTCCTCGCCCCCGCGGCCGAAGACGAACGGGTCACCGCCCTTGAGCCGTACCACGAAAGCACCGGCTCTGGCCCGCTCGACGATGACCCGGTTGATCTCCTCCTGGGCCACCGAGGCCCCGTACGGGATCTTGGCCGCGTCGACCAGCTCCACGTCGGGCCGCAGCTCGTCCAGCAGCATGCCGGGCACGAGCCGGTCGGCCACCACCACGTCGGCGCGGGCCAGCAGGCGGCGCCCCTTGACGGTGATCAGCTCCGGGTCGCCGGGTCCGCTGCCGACGAGCGCCACCTGGCCGCGCAACGGCTCCTGCCGCCGCTGCGGGGTCTCCTCCAGAGCGGCAGCTATCAGGTCCCGGACGGCCCGGGCGCGCTTACGGTCGCCGCTGTCGGTGACTGCCACGGTGACCTCGTCGTGCCGGGTCACTGCCGGGGTCCAGGCGGTCGCGGCGTCGCGGTCGTCCGCGCGTACGCAGAAGACGCCCCGTTCCTCGGCGGCCACGCTCACCTCGGCGGCGGCCGCCGGGTCGTCGATGGCCACCTGCACCAGCCAGGCGCCGTCCACGTCCGACGCGACGAACCGCCGCTCCTGCCAGGTCAGCCGGCCCGCCGCCACGTACGCGTGCAGCGCCGGGGTCAGCGCGGGTGACACCAGGTCGACCCGGGCGCCGGCGGCGAGCAGAGCCGGCATCCGCCGGGTCGCCACCGCGCCGCCCCCGACGACCAGCACCCGCCGGCCGTCGAGCTTGAGCGCCATGGGATAGAGGTTCACTTCTCCGACACTCCCGCCGAGTCGAAGGTGGCCACGTCGTGCAGGACCCGGACCGCGCCGGCGACGATCGGCAGGGCCAGCGCGGCGCCGGTGCCCTCGCCCAGTCGCATACCCAGATCGAGCAGCGGGGTGAGGCCGAGCTGGGCCAGCGCGACGGTGGCGCCGGGCTCGACCGAGCGGTGTCCGGCCACCATCGCGGCGACGGCGTCCGGGGCGAACGCGGCGGCGACCACGGCAGCCGAGCAGGCGATGACCCCGTCCACGATCACCGGCACCCGGCGCTCGGCCGCACCGAGGATGAAGCCGGCCAGCGCGGCGTGCTCCAGACCGCCGAGGGCGGCCAGGGTGGCCAGCGGCTGCCGCGGGTCGGGGGCGTGGGTGGCCAGCGCACCGGCGATCACGGCGATCTTGCGGGCGTGGGTCTCGTCGTCGATGCCGGTGCCCCGGCCGGTCACCGCGGCCGCGTCGGCACCGGTGAAGGCGGCCACCAGGGCCGCCGCCGGAGTCGTGTTGGCGATTCCCATGTCGCCGGTGAGCAGACACTTCGCGCCGCCGTCGACCAAAGCGCCGGCCACCGAGATGCCGACCTCCAGCGCCGCCCGGGCCTCGTCGACGGTCATCGCCGGCTCCACGGCGAGGTCGCGGGTGCCCCGGCGGATGTTCGCATCGAGCAGGGTGTCCCCGCCGTGCAGCGGGATCTTGACGCCGACGTCCACGACCATCAGCGAGGCGCCGACCTGGCGGGCGAACGCGTTGATCACCGCACCGCCGGCCACGAAGTTGGCCACCATCTGGGCGGTGACCTCCTGCGGCCACGGCGAGACGCCCTGGGCGTGCACGCCGTGGTCCCCGGCGAAGACGGCGATCGCGGCGGGCTCCGGCAGCGGCGGCGGGCAGGTGCCGGCCAGTCCGGCCAGGCGGACGGACAACTCCTCGAGGACGCCCAGCGAGCCGGCCGGCTTGGTCAGCCGGGACTGCAGGTCACGGGCGGCGGCCATGGCCGGCTCATCGGCGGGGCCGATCGCGGCGAGGGTCGTCTCCAGGGTCACTGTCGCTCCTTCAGCACATCTGTCAGGGTCGCAACAAACGCGTCCGTGGTGGCAGTGTCGCGCACCGCGATCCGGAGCCAATCGGCGCCCAGCCCCGGGAAGGTGTCGCCCCGGCGTACCGCGTACCCCCGTTTGCGCAGCTCAAGACGCACCTGGTCGGCGCCCGGGAAGCGGACCGTGACAAAGGCACTGGCCGGCCGTCCGGCGACAGTGACGTCCGGCACGCCGGTCAGGCGTTCCACCAGGTGGTCACGTTCGGCGGCCAGCTCGGCGGCGATCCGCCGTTCCGCGGCCACCGCGACCGGGCTCGCGCAGGCAGTGGCCGCGGCCAGCGCCGGGGTGGAGACCGCCCAGAGCGGCTGCGCGGTGGCCAGCCGGGCCAGCAGTTCGGCCGGGCCGAGCGCGTAGCCGATCCGCAGGCCGGCGAGTCCCCAGGTCTTGGTCAGGCTGCGCAGCACGAGCAGGCCCGGCAGGTCGCGGCGGCCGGCCAGCGACTCGGGCTCACCACCCACCCCGGGCCGGTACGTGGTGTCCGCGAAAGCCTCGTCCACGACCAGCACCCGCCCGGGCCGGGCCAGCGCGGCCACGTCGGCGGACGGATGAAGCACGGAGGTCGGGTTGGTGGGGTTGCCGACGAAGACCAGGTCCGCGTCGGCGGAATCGACGCAACTCGCAGCCTACGGTAATGTCGCCTCCGTGGCCAACGACATCCTCGAGGGAAACCCCCGTATCGGGATACCTCGCCAGACCGT
>NZ_JBEZGQ010000343.1:0-7812 GCF_040650095.1 Actinoplanes sp. NPDC048791
GGCGGCGGGGTCTGGCTGGCCCGCCGGCGGCCGGTGCTGGGCGGGTCGCCGTACGCGTGGCGGGTCTGGCATCTGAACCTGATGGGCAGCAGCGTGATCTCCTTCGTCACCGCTTTCCTGGTGCAGATGACGCGGGGCAGCCTGATCGCCTGGATCGCGCCGACCGTCGTCGGCACGGTGATCATCGCGCGGGCCAATCGCCGGGAGCTGGCCCGGCAGGCCCCGGCCCGGGCGAGCGGCCAGGGTGTGCCGGTGGCCTGACCAGGGTGTGTCACCGGCTCGGTGGATCTTCGGAACGGGGAGGCTGGCAGCAGTCAGCAGAGAACCCGTTCCGAGGAGCACGTCATGGCCACGATCCACCTCAAGCAGACCACCACGGCGACACCGGAGCAGGTCGTCGCCGCGCTCACCGATTTCGGGCCGGGGCGGGCCGAGCTGTTCGGGAACAGCTCCGACGAGTTTCTGAAGGTGCATGACCGGGGCGCCGACTGGGCCGATGTCACCGAGGGGTCGGGCGGCATCTGAGAACGCCTGCGCTACGACTGGTCCGATCCGCGCCGCGTTGTCATGACGACCACCGATTCCAACATCTGGGGCGGTGCGTCGGGCCATACCTACACCCTCGACCGGCAGCCCGGCGGCGGGACCGACCTGGACGTCGTGGTGGTGCGCGAGGGCCGCAACCTCAAAGGGCGGGTGGTCGGGGCGCTGCTCGGCACCGTGGGCAAGGGCTTCCTCGCGAAGACCCTCGGCAACACCGTCAAGGCGATCGAGGCCCGCGCCGGCGCCCCGGGTGGTGGCCGCGGCTGACTCAGCTGCAGGACCGCCTCAGCTGCAGGACCGCCTCAGTGGCAATACCGCGGAAACATCACGGCCGTATGCCCGTAATCCGGACAGCACCTTGCCCTATCGACGAACGTCTCTCTATCCTCGCTCCAGGTAAGCGCTTTCCTGGCCTGAGCCGGCCGGCATCTTCGTCGGTGCCGTGGGGCGCTGCACCCTTCCCGGACCCACGGCACATGCGAGGAAAGGTGAGACGAGGATGAGACGAACAGTCGCATTGCGACTCCTGGCGGCACTGGGCACGGCGGCCGTCGGTGGCGCCGTCGCGGTGGCCCTGCCGATGTCCGAGGCGTCGGCCGCGACCGGCGGCGTCACCGGCTACGCGACCCAGAACGGTGGCACCACCGGCGGCGCGGGCGGGCAGACGGTGCGGGCGACCACGGGCACCGCGATCCACGCGGCCCTGTGCGGCCGGGCCAGCAGCAGCACCCCGATCATCATCGAGGTGCAGGGCACCATCAACCACGGCAACACCACCAAGGTGTCCGGCGCCAGCTGCAACACCGCGGCCGACAAGATCGAGCTCAAGGAGATCAGCAACGTCACGATCATCGGGGTCGGCGGCGGTGCGGTCTTCGACCAGCTGGGCATCCACATCCGGGACTCCAGCAACATCATCATCCAGAACGTGACCGTCCGGAACGTCAAGAAGTCGGGCTCGCCCACCTCCAACGGCGGCGACGCCATCGGCATGGAGAGCACCGTCCGCAACGTCTGGGTCGACCACGCCACCCTGGAGGCGTCGGGCGGGGAGTCGGAGGGCTTCGACGGCCTGTTCGACATGAAGGACAACACCCAGTACGTGACGTTGTCCTACAGCATCCTGCGCAACTCCGGCCGCGGCGGCCTGATCGGCTCCAGCGAGAGCGACCGGTCCAACAGCTTCATCACGTTCCACCACAACTCGTACGAGAACCTCGACTCACGCACGCCCCTGCTGCGCGGCGGCATCGCGCACATCTACAACAACTCGTACGTGAGCCTGAACGAGTCCGGCATCAACTCCCGGGCCGGCGCCCGCGCCAAGGTGGAGAACAACTACTTCAAGAACTCCAAGGACGTGCTGGGCACCTTCTACACCTCCGAGGCCGGCTTCTGGCAGGTCAGCGGCAACATCTTCGACAACGTGACGTGGTCCGCCCCGGGCAGCGAGAACAACCCCGCCGGCCCCAACCCGCAGAGCAACACCACGGTCAGCATCCCGTACGCGTACACCCTGGACGGCGCCTCCTGCGTGCCGGCGATCGTGAGCCAGACGGCCGGCGCCAACAAGGGTCTGCAGGTCTCGAACGGCAACTGCTCGCCGCAGCAGCCGACCCCGACCACGCCCGGCCCGGCCAGCCCCACGCCGACCCCGACCACCCCGCCGCCGACCCAGCCCAGCGGCACGAACCTGAGCATCGGGGCCGGCTCGGACGGCTCCAGCAAGGCCAGCGGTACCGGCTACGGCAACGTCCGTGACGGCGACCTGAGCACCTTCTGGTCCCCGGCCGGCGCGACCGGCTCCATCTCGATCAAGTGGGGCTCCGCCACCACCGTGTCCCGGATCAACATCCGCGAGGCGTCGGGCTCGGCCGGCAGCATCGGCTCCTGGCAGGTCATCAACCACGCCACCGGCGCCGTCCTGGCCTCGGGCAGCGGGGCGGGCGTGATCAGCTTCGCCGCGACGTCGCTGACCAAGATCACCTTCAACATCACGAGCTCGACGGGTGCGCCCAAGGTCGCCGAGTTCGAGACGTACGCCGGCTAGCGACCGCACGCCGGTCGCGGGGACGCGTCACCGGCCCAGGACCCGCCAGAACGGGGCCGTCGATCTCGACGGCCCCGTTCGTCGTCGTCGCCCGATACGGATGATCGGTGGACCCAGATATGTGCGACAAGCCATGGACACCGGGTCTTGATCGCATTTTTCCAGGATGGTGCCGGCGGCCCGCGGCCGTCCATTGAGGAATGCGGAAAAGATGACCACACGAACCCCCCTTGACTCTGGCGGCGCGGCCGGAGGATCGTGTTGCTGGCGAGAATGAGCAAATCGCATTCGGACTCCTTCGATGATCCGAATGGCGCAGCCGTCGACATCCTGTGTGCGTGACCGCGGTCGGTCTGAATGGGCGTGTGCCGCCCATCGCCGAACAGCGCGGCGCGGCACAGTTGTGCCCCGGCGATGGGAGGGGGCAGAAATGCATCAGGTCGGCGAATCGGCAGCGGCTGTTTCCGTGCCGGCGCTCAGTCAGGCCACGATGTCCTGGGATTTCACCAAGGCGTGCAATCTCGGCTGCGGCCATTGTTCGAATGGTGATGATCGCGCCGCGGCCGGCCGGGACATAGATCTGCCCGCGGCGGCCCACATGCTCGCCGAGTTCGCCCGGCTCGGCGGCAGCCAGCTGCACCTGCTCGGCGGGGAGCCGTTGCTGCGTCACGACTTCCTGGACATCTGCGTCATCGCCGGCAAGTTCGGGCTGCGGACCTCGGTGACGACGAACGGCTGGCTGGTGCCGAAGGCCGACGCGCTGGAGTGGATGGTGCGGAATCTGGCCACCATCACGATCAGCATCGACGGTGCCGGCGCAGCCGTCAACGACCGCATCCGAGGCCGGGGAACCTTCGACCGGGCGGTGGCCGCGGCGAGGTGCTACGTGGCCGGACGGGAGAGTTCGGCGGCACCGGCGAGATTGAACATCTCGCACGTCCTGTGTGCGGAGAACATCGACGGGATCGTCCCGATGCTCGAACTGGCCGACGACATCGGCGTCGACAGTATCGCGGTCTCCGTGCTCAAGGAGTACGGCAACGCGTTGCGGCCCGGAGCACCCCGCCCGCCGACGGCGGAGGCCTATTTCCAGGCCATCTGTGCCGCGGCGGTCGCGGCCGACCGCCTGCGGGTGTCCGTGGTGCTGTACGAGATCCCGATGCGTGTCCAGACAGCGTTGCGGGCCCGCTACGGAGACACCGTGCAGTTCGGCGGCGACGCGTACTGCGACACCGGGGAGGGCCAGCTGCGGGTGGCGAGCGACGGGGCGGTCCATCCGTGCTTCGCCGGGACCAAACACCATGACACCGTCCGGGCCGACCCCGTGCTCGTCGACATCAGGCGGCGGCCTCTGGATGACATCGTGTCCGGCTCGTACTTCCGGGACTTCCAGCAGGAGGCGCACGGCCGGCTCGACAACACGCGGTGGGACATCTGCGCGGACTGCGAATTCCTCAAGGACCACAGTTGTTACCCGGGCTGCCCGTTCGCACCCGACAATCTGAAACCCAAATTGTGCGCCAGGCTGGCCCGGAACGGGGCGATGCCGTGAGCTTCTCGTGCCGGTTGATGGTCGGCATCACCGGCTCCGTCGGTGCGGTGGGAATACATTCGCTGTTGCTCCGCCTCAGCGCATTCGCCGCGGTGGATCTGCGAGCCGTGATGACCAGCACCGCCGACCGCTACATCAGTCATACCGTTCTTTCGCATATTCTCGGCTCACCGGTCCCGGCCCGGATGTACGACCCGGACGGCACGATGTGGAATCCGGCCGGCCTGATGCAGGACCGCGACGCGATGCTGATCGCTCCGGCGACGGCGAACATGCTGGGCATGCTGGCCGGCGGGAACGCGGGTGATCTGGTTTCGGCGTGCTATCTGAATTGCGCCGGACCCACCCTGATCGCGCCGGTCATGAATGCGCGCATGCGTTCTCATCCCGCGGTGCGGCGCAATCTGGCGACGCTGGCCGGGGACGGCTGCGTCATTCTGGACAGCCGCGGCGGCTACGAGGTCGCGACCGGCCGGACCAGTACGGAAGGCGGCCTGCCCACGGCGGACGATGTCATGACGGCACTCCGCGCGGCCTGCTGCGTCACCTCACCGCGAAGCCAGGAGGTGGTCGTCTCATGACCAGGCCGATCCAGGTGGATCTGGTGTTCCCGCCGCTGACCGGCATCGCCTATCCGTACCTGAGCACCGCCGTCCTCGCGGCGTACGTCCACGACCGCTCGGTGCACCGGGTGAAACAGGTCGATCTGAACCTGCGGTTCGTGCAGCATCAGCTCACCACGCACACACTGGAGGCGAACATCGCCGCCGCGGAAGCACGTGTGCGCGAGCTGGACCGTCGTGCCGTCAACGGGCAGGAACAGGTTGAGTACGGCCGCTGTGCCCGCCTGGTGAATCGCCGGGAGACCATTGTCGACGGGCTGCCCGCCGCCCTGAGTACCATTCGCGACGCCACGGAGCAGGACCCGAGGACACTCGACGAGGCGTACCGGATCGTCCGGTGGGCGCTCGACGCCGCCACCGCCGTACGGCCACCGGAGCGGTACGACTTCACCGAGCCCGTCTACCGCTATTCGAGCGGGAGCCCGGCCGAGCTCCGTGCCGGACTGGCCGATCGGGACAACGGGTTCTTCGACTTCTACGACCGTGCCGTCAGCGCCGACATGCTCCGGGGCGACGTCGTCGGCATCTCCCTGGTGTACCGCGGCCAGGTTCTTCCCGCGCTGACGCTCGCGGCGTGGCTCCGGAGAGCGAGGCCGGACGCCCGCATCCTGGTCGGCGGTCCGTTGCTCACCGCTCTGCGGGCGCAGCTGCGGCAGGAGGCGTGGCTGTTCGATTTCGTCGACACAGTCGTGCTGTACGAAGGTGAAGCCACCCTGCTCGAGTATCTGGAGCAGCTCGGCCGTGGCGTCGCGGTCCCCGTGGTGCCGAACACCGTCTACCGCGACGAGGACGGCGAGGTCCGGACCACCGCACGGGCCGCGCCGGTAGCGGCGGCGGAGCTACCGACCCCCGACTTCGACGGGCTACCGCTGGCGGAGTACCTGGCGCCGGCCGTCACCCTGCCCGTGCTCGCCTCTCGTGGCTGCTATTGGCGGTGCGCCTTCTGCACGCACCACCACATCTACGGCGACACGTACCGGCCGCGGCCGAGGTCCGCGATCGTGGACGATCTGGCGAAGCTCACCGAACGGTACGACTGCCGGAACTTCTACTTCGTGGACGAGTCGATCTCGCCGAAACTGCTGCGTCATCTGTCGTCCTCTGTCCTCGAATCGGGCCTGGGGATCCGGTGGGGCTGCGAACTGCGGATGGAACGGTCGCTCACCCGGTCCGATTTCGACGCCGCGTTCGCGGCCGGCTGCCGCGTGTTCTCCTTCGGCATGGAGTCGGCCAGCCAGCGGGTGCTCGATCTCATGAACAAGGGCATCAAGCGGGTGGAGATCGACCGGATCGTGGCCGAGTGCCACCGCAGCGGCATCCGCATCCACGTCATGTGCATCATCGGTTTCCCCGGTGAGACCGAGGCCGAGGCGCTCGAGACCATCGGCTTCGTGGAGCAGCACAGTCGCGAGCTCGACATCGCCGGCTTCTCGTACTTCTGCCTGAACCGGTCCGCGCCGGTCCAGCTCCAGCCGGACAAGTTCGGGGTGACCGGCCTGCGCGAGCTGGTGCCGGGCCACACGTTCGAGGAACGGCTGGCCTATGACGTCGAAGCCGGACTCGATCGCCGGCAGGCGTTCCGGCTCTGGGAGCAGGCCCTGCGATCTCCCGGTGTGCAGGCCGTACTGGGGCGCGTCGGCCATGCGGAGCGCGAACGCTTCCTGTACGCGGTGGAAGGCCGTATGGAAGTCCGCACCCGGCCGCCGACGGACCGGGGTCGACAGTCTTCGATCAGCGTCAGCAGCCGCTCGCACAGTCTGTCCGGAGCGTACGCGGCCGCCGACGCGTTCCTGCCCGCTGCCGGCTATGCGTACAACGTCGAGGGCATCGGACTGGGGGACAGCTGGCAGCGGCTTCGGAGAAGCTCGGTGCTGCGGGCCGAGGCGGACTACCTCTACGTACCGTCGGCCGACGTCGACTTCGAGATCGGCGAGCAGCTCCGCGATGCCCTCGTACGGCTCACCGAGAGCGGACCGGAGGCAGAACTCACGCCACCGCAGGCAGCCGCTCTCGCTCATCTCCGGGACCTCTGGGCCGGGCAGGGGGCGCCGCTGGCCTGAATCGACGCGACCCCTGGGTGATGTGATTTCGACAGAAGGGAAGACAAGCACATGGCCGGACCCGATATGCCCGCCCGTGGCCTGAACCTGCGGATCGACACGACGAAGATCGAGGAGGCGCTGGCCGCCCAGCCGCGCGTCATCGTGTCGGCGGTCGGCGCCAACCAGATCGAGACGACGCTGCTGGAGATCACCCGCACCGTGCAGGTGGACCCGAACGTGGCGGCGGACAACCAGGTGAACGTTCTCTGCTGATGGACGGCCGGGTGGTTGCCGGGAATAGCGGCAGCCACCTGCCGGTCACTGCGACCACCCCGGACAGGCCCCTGGTACGGGCAGCGCCGAGCACCCCGTGAGCGCCCGATCGCATCGATGATGTGCGATGATGGGAGCGCTCCCACGGCTGCCTCGGGAGGTCTTCTTGACCGCCGTCAGTTCTGCTCCGCGCCACTTGCGGCAGCGTCGCCGCGTACCGTCCTATGTCGTTGCCTCGGCCCTCGCGGCCGGATGGGCCGCGATGCTGCTCGCCGCGCCGCACATGCCGGCCGCGACGGGCATCCGGCCGTTCGCGCTCTTCGTGCACCTGGCCGCGCTCGTGCTGGGCATGGGCGCGGTGCTGAGCCTGGACTGGTTCGGTCTGATGTGGCTGATCGGGCGCCAGGACCTGCTCTCCCTGGTGCGGGCGGCCCAGGTGGCACACACCCCGATCTGGCTGGGCCTGGCCGGCCTGAGCCTGAGCGGGGTGTTCCTGGCGCCGGACACCTCCGCGCCGCTCACCGTGGTCAAGCTGGTCGCCGTGCTGGTCGTGGCGCTCAACGGCCTGAGCGCCGCGACGGTCCAGCGGCGGCTGCTCGCTCTCCACGGCACGACCCCGCCGCGCCGGCTGCTGCTGCGCGCTGTCCTGGTGGCGACCATCTCCCAGGCCGGCTGGTGGACCGCCACGCTCGTGGGCTTCGTCAACGCCCAACCCTGACCGTCCCGACC
>NZ_JBEZGQ010000344.1:0-7790 GCF_040650095.1 Actinoplanes sp. NPDC048791
GCGAACGACTCCCGGGCGCGGGCGTGCCGGGCCCGCAGCTCGCCGGCGTCGCGGCCGGCCTCCTCGAGCAGGTCGCCCAGGGCGGCCAGGGCGTTCACCCAGAGCGCGTTGATCTCCACCGGCTTGCCGATCCGCGGCGTCACCGGCCCGTGCTCGGTGTAGGCGTTCATCCAGCTGCGCGCGTCGCCGTCGAGCCGGACCAGCTCGTCGGCGGGGTCGACGCTGAGCGCGCCCCGGCCGCCCAGGTGCCCGCGCAGCAGCCGGCTGAGCGGTCCGGCCAGCTCGGCGGCGAGGTCGCTGTCGCCGGTACGGGTGACGTGCCGGTCGACGGCGTGCACCAGCCACAGCGGCGCGTCCAGCGAGCCGTGCGGTCCCCACGGTCCGCTCTGCTCGCGGGCGGCCCGGGTCGCCCCCTGTGTACGGGCGGTGAGCTGCTCGCGGCCCTCGTCGGCGCGGCCGGTGTCGAGGAACAGGCCCTCGTAGCCGGTCATGGTGTCGCCCAGGTAGCTGCCGAACCACGGGTAACCCGCCACCACGTCGGGTCCGTCCGCGGCGCGCACCACGAACTGGTCCGCGGCGAGGACGAGGCCGGCCCCGTACCCGTCGGCTTTGGCCTGGGATATGAGCCCGTGTGCCCGTTCGCGGGCGGTCGCGATCACGGCCGACGCGGCCGGCGGCCGCTGGTCCGGCGGGCCGGCCCAGGCGGAGATCTCGCAGGTGCCGCCCGGGTCGACCCGGTCGACGAACGTGCCCGCGAGCCAGAGATCCTCGGTCGCGGCCAGGCCGCGACCGGCCTCTTCCCGGTGGTACGCGCCCAGATGCCACCCGCCGCCGGGCTGCCAGCCGGGCCCGGCCAGCCGGTACGCGTCCTCGACCAGCACCCCGTCACCGAGCTGCGTGGTGCGCAGAGCCGGCCCGTCGGCGTAACGCTCGCCGTGCGCGTCGCGCCACGTGCACATGGCGGCGACAGCCAGCCCGACCGGCTCCGGGGCGCTGACCACCCGGTGCACCACGGCCAGCGACGGTGACCCGTGGACCATGGCGAGCTCCCGCTCGATCACGATGTCGCCGACCCGCCAGCGCCAGCGCGGCAGCCCGTCCACGAGTGAGAAGGTCTCCAGGAGGCGGTATCCCTGCGGGGCGATCGCGCCGGACTGCCACTCGTGGGTGTAGAGCGGGACGTGCGCCCCGGAGGGCAGGGTGAGCGTCAGGTCGAGTGACACCAGCCCGATCCGGCGTACGGCGGTCACCGGATCGGCCACCGTCAGCAGCGCGTGATAGCGGCGGGTGCGCAGGCCGGACGCGGTGCCCGAGGCGAAGCCGCCCAGTCCGTCGGTGACCAGCCACTCATGCTCGGCCCCGCCGTCCGCCGCGAGCGAACCACAGGTCTGCGGTCCGAGAATGATCGGCATCGTCATGCGGGAAGCTCACTCAGTGGCACGACCGGCTCAATGCTCATTGTGGATCACGTTAAACCACCCATTTCGTGGCATGTACTCAGCGAAAGGGGGAAGTCTCAGTGGGTAACCGGACAGTCGCCGGGACGCCGGAAGTCCCATCGGTGAGAATGACCGCTGACACGGCCGCGCAGGATTGAGCGTCACCCGGGCGGGGAAGACACGGGCCCGCCCAGCGGTGAGGCCCTCGCGGCCGCAGGGCACCGACGGTCGAGGGTGGGAGCAGCACATGCAGGTGTGGCCGGGTCACCGGTATCCACTGGGCGCGACGTACGACGGCACGGGCACCAACTTCGCGATCTTCTCGGAGGTCGCCGAAGCGGTGGAGCTGTGCCTGTTCGATCCGTCGGGCAACGAGCGGAAGGTACAGCTGCACGAACAGGACGCCTTCGTCTGGCACGCCTATCTGCCCGGGGTCGAGCCCGGCCAGCGCTACGGCTACCGGGTGTACGGCCCGTACGACCCGTCGCGTGGTCTGCGGTGCAACCCGCACAAGCTGCTGCTGGACCCGTACGCGCGGGCGGTCGACGCGGACATCGCGTGGCACCCCTCGCTGTACGCCTACGACTTCGACAACCCGGACGAGATGTCGGACCTCGACTCGGCGCCGCACATGGCCAAGGGTGTTGTGGTCAACCCGTACTTCGACTGGGGCAACGACCGGCGCCCGGACATCCCGTACCACCACTCGGTGATCTACGAGACGCACGTCAAGGGCCTGACCGAGCGGCACCCCGAGGTGCCCCGGGACATGCGCGGCACGTACGCGGCGATCGGCCACCCGGCGATCATCGAGCACCTCAAGCAGCTCGGGGTGACCGCTGTCGAGCTGATGCCGGTGCACCAGTTCGTGCACGACAACCGGCTGGCCGACCTGGGGCTGCGCAACTACTGGGGTTACAACACGCTCGGATTCTTCGCGCCGTACCACGGCTATTCGGCCATGGGCTCGCTCGGCCAGCAGACCAGCGAGTTCCGGGCCATGGTCAAGGCGCTGCACATGGCCGGGATGGAAGTCATCCTCGACGTCGTCTACAACCACACGGCGGAGGGCAACCACCTCGGGCCGACGCTGAGCCTCAAGGGCATCGACAACCGGACCTACTACCGTCTGGTCGACGATCAGCCCAACTTCTACATGGACTACACGGGTACGGGTAACAGTCTCAACGTGCGCAGCCCGCAGAGCCTCCAGCTGATCATGGACTCGCTGCGCTACTGGGTGACCGAGATGCACGTCGACGGTTTCCGCTTCGACCTCGCGTCCACCCTGGCCCGCGAGTTCTACGACGTGGACCGGCTCTCCACCTTCTTCGAGGTGGTCCAGCAGGACCCGGTGGTCGGCCAGGTCAAGCTCATCGCCGAGCCGTGGGACGTCGGCCCGGGCGGCTACCAGGTCGGCAACTTCCCGCCGAACTGGACCGAGTGGAACGGCAAGTACCGCGACACCGTGCGCGACTTCTGGCGCGGCGAGCCGGCCACCCTGGCCGAGTTCGCCAGCCGCATCACCGGCTCGGCCGACCTCTACCAGGACGACGGCCGCAAGCCGTTCCACTCGATCAACTTCGTGACCGCGCACGACGGCTTCACCCTCAACGACCTGGTCTCGTACAACGACAAGCACAACGAGGCCAACGGCGAGGAGAACCGCGACGGCGAGAGCCACAACCGGTCCTGGAACTGCGGCACCGAGGGCCCGACCGACGACAAGCAGGTGCTGCAGCTGCGGGCCAAGCAGCGGCGCAACTTCCTGGCCACGCTGATGCTCAGCCAGGGCGTGCCGATGATCTCGCACGGCGACGAGCTGGGCCGCACCCAGCAGGGCAACAACAACGCGTACTGCCAGGACAACGAGATCAGCTGGATCGACTGGGACAACGCCGACGAGACACTGCTGGAGTTCACCCGCAAGCTGACCGCGTTCCGGCACCGCCACCAGGTCTTCCAGCGCCGCCGGTTCTTCACCGGCCTGCCGGTGACCGCGCGCGGCGGCGGCGACCCGCTGCCCGACCTGGAGTGGTTCACCCCGGACGGCCGGCAGATGGCCGGCGACGACTGGGGCAACGACTTCGGGCGCGCGGTGGCACTGTTCGTCAACGGTGAGGGCATCCGCGAACGCGGCCAGTACGGCCAGCGCCACGTGGACAGCTCCTTCCTGCTGTTCTTCAACGCCCACGACGCGCCCATCGAGTTCCACACGCCCCCCACGGAGTACGGCGAGAAGTGGGAGAAGGTCATCGAGACCGCCGAGCCGTCACCGGACCGGCCCTCGGTCGTCGAGGCGGGCTCCTCCATCCTCGTGCCGGACCGCTCGCTCATCGTCTTGGACAGGACGGTTTAAATTGCCCCCCTCTGCCACCTACCGCGTCCAGGTCCGCCCCGAATTCCCCCTGAAGTCCACCGCTGAGCTGGCCGAATACCTGGCCGATCTCGGCGTCAGCCACCTCTACACCGCGCCCCTGCTCACTGCGACGCCCGGCTCCGAGCACGGTTACGACGTCGTCGACCACAGCCAGGTCAATCCCGCGCTCGGCGGCGAGGAGGGCCGGCTGGCGCTCAAGGCCGCCCTGGACGGCGCCGGCCTGGGCCTGGTGATCGACATCGTGCCCAACCACGCGGGCGTGGGCGTCCCGTCGGCCAACCCGACCTGGTGGGACGTGCTCAAGCACGGCGAGCAGTCCGCGTACGCGAAGTTCTACGACATCGACTGGTCCCGCGGCCGGCTGCTGCTGCCGGTCCTGGCCGATGATCCGGCCGCGCTGGACGAGCTGAAGGTCGAGGGCGACGAGCTCCACTACTACGACAAGCGCTACCCGATCGCCGACGGCACCGGCGGGGGCACCGCGCGCGAGGTGCACGACCGGCAGCACTACGAGCTGGTCAACTGGACCCGCGGCGACTCGGAGCTGAACTACCGCCGGTTCTTCGCCATCGTCGACCTGGCCGGCCTGCGGGTCGAGGACCCCGAGGTGTTCGAGGCCACCCACCGCGAGATCCTGCGCTGGTACGACGAGGGCGCCGTGCAGGGCATCCGGGTCGACCACCCGGACGGCCTGCGGGACCCGGGGGACTACCTGCGGCGGCTGCACGAGCGCGCACCGGACGCCTGGCTCACGGTCGAGAAGATCCTCGAGCCCGGCGAGCAGCTCCCGGACTGGCCGGTGGCCGGCACGACGGGCTACGACGCGCTCTCCGAGATCTGCGGCGTCTTCGTCGACCCGGGCACGGAGGCGTTCTTCGACACACTCGACCACCACCTGACCGGCGGCGAGCGCAGCTGGCAGGACCTGGTGCACGAGACCAAGCTGCAGGCCGCGACCACGCTGCTGGCCGCCGAGCTGGCCCGGATGTGCCGGCTGGTGCCGGAGATCGAGGCCGCCCCGCGCGCCCTGGCCGAGCTGGCCGCCTGCTTCCCGGTCTACCGGTCCTACCTGCCGTTCGGCACCCGGTACCTGGCCAAGGCGCGGTCCGAGGCGGGCCGGCGGCGCCCCGCCCTGATCCCGGCCCTGGACCAGCTCACCGCCCGGCTGCGGCGCGCCGACGACGAGCTGGCCGCGCGGTTCCAGCAGTACACCGGCGCGGTCATGGCCAAGGGCGTCGAGGACACCGCGTTCTACCGGTGGACCCGGTTCACCGCCCGCAACGAGGTCGGCAACGACCCGGCCAAGTTCGGCGTGTACCCGGACGAGTTCCACGAGTGCGCCGACGAGCGGCAGCGCCGCTGGCCCGAGACGATGACCACCCTGTCCACCCACGACACCAAGCGCAGCGAGGACGTCCGGGCCCGGCTCGCCGTGCTCAGCGAGCTGCCCGGGGACTGGACCGAGGTGGTGCGCCGCTGGGTGCGCGCGGCCCCGCTGAGCGATCCGGCCCTGGCCCACCTGATCTGGCAGGCCGCGGTCGGTGCCTGGCCGATCGAACGGGAGCGGCTGCAGGCGTACGCGCTCAAGGCCGCCCGCGAGGGCGCCGTCTCGACCACCTGGCAGCACCCGGACGACCGGTTCGAGACCGCGCTGCGCGAGATGGTCGACAAGATCTACGACGACCCGGCCCTGCACACCGAGATCGGTGACTTCGCCGCGTCGATCACCGCGCCGGGCTGGTCCAACTCGCTCGGCCAGAAGCTGATCCAGCTGGCCATGCCCGGTGTGCCCGACACCTACCAGGGCACCGAGCTGTGGGACTTCTCGCTGGTCGACCCGGACAACCGGCGGCCGGTCGACTTCGGCCTGCGCCGCGAGCTGCTGGGCCGCCTCGACGACGGCTGGCAGCCGCCGATCGACGAGACCGGCGCGGCGAAGCTGCTGGTGACCAGCCGTACGCTGCGGTTGCGCCGGCAGCGGCCGGAGCTGTTCACCGGCTACCGGCCGGTCTTCGCCGAGGGCCGCGGGTCCGACCACGTGCTCGCCTTCGACCGGGGCGGGGTGGTGGCGGTCGCGACCCGGCTGCCGGTCGGATTGTCACGCCACGGCGGCTGGCACGACACCACGCTGACACTCGACGGCCACACCTGGACGGAAGTCTTCACGAATACCAGCTACGGCGGTAACCGTCTGGCGGTGGCCGAGCTGCTGCACACCTATCCCGTCGCACTGCTGGTGAAAGAGTAATGACGCTCTTCGAAGTCTGGGTTCCCGAGAAGACCGTCCGGCTGCGGATCGACGGAACGGACCGTGACATGGAACGCGGCGACGACGGCTGGTGGCGCCTCGACGTGCCCGAGGCCGGGCCGGGGACCGACTACGCGTACGTGCTGCCGGACCACGACGGTGGGCTGCCCGATCCGCGCTCGGCGTGGCAGCCCGAGGGCGTGCACGGCCCCAGCCGGGTGTACGACCACGCGGCCTTCCCGTGGACCGACGGTTCCTGGACCGGCCGCCAGCTCCCGGGCTCGGTCCTGTACGAGCTGCACGTCGGCACGTTCACCCCGCAGGGCACCTTCGACGCGGCGATCGAGCGGCTGGACCACCTCGTCGAGCTGGGCATCGACCTGGTCGAGCTGCTGCCGGTCAACTCCTTCAACGGCGAGTACAACTGGGGCTACGACGGCGTCTGCTGGTACGCCCCGCACGAGGCGTACGGCGGCCCGGACGGGCTCAAGCGCTTCGTGGACGCCGCCCACCGCAAGGGCATCGGCGTGGTCCTGGACGTGGTCTACAACCACTTCGGGCCCAGCGGCGCGTACGCCCCGATGTTCGCGCCGTACCTCAGCGCCGCCGGCAGCAACCCGTGGGGCGACTCGGTCAACCTCGACGGCCCGCTGTCGGAGGAGGTCCGCCGCTACATCATCGACAACGTGCTCGGCTGGCTGCGGGACTACCACGTCGACGGGTTGCGGCTCGACGCCGTGCATGCGCTGGCCGACCACAACGCCGTACACCTGCTGGAGCAGATGGCGATCGAGGTGGAGAGCCTGTCCACCCACCTCAACCGGCCGCTGTCGCTGATCGCCGAGTCGGACCTCAACGACCCGAAGCTGATCACCCCGCGCGAGGCCAACGGCTACGGCCTGCAGGGCCAGTGGGACGACGACGTGCACCACGTGCTGCACGCGTTGCTGACCGGCGAGCGGCAGGGCTACTACGGCGACTTCGGCTCGCTGGAGAGCCTGGAGACCGTACTGACCGGCGCCTTCTTCCACGCCGGCACCTGGTCCAGCTTCCGTCACCGCCGGCACGGCCGCCCGGTCGACCGGGCCCGGATCCCGGGGCACCGGTTCGTGGCGTACCTGCAGAACCACGACCAGATCGGCAACCGGGCGATCGGTGACCGGCTGTCCGCCACCCTGTCGCCGGGCCGGCTCAAGATCGGCGCCACGCTGCTGTTCACCTCGCCGTTCACCCCGATGTTGTTCATGGGCGAGGAGTGGGCGGCCGGCAACCCGTGGCAGTTCTTCACCAGCCACCCCGAGCCGGAGCTGGCCGCGGCCGTGCAGAACGGCCGGCGCCGCGAGTTCGCCTCACACGGCTGGGCCGAGGCCGAGGTGCCCGATCCGCAGGACCCGGCCACGTTCGAGCGTTCCAAGCTGAACTGGGACGAGCGGGAGAAGCCCGGCCACGCCGAGATCCTCCAGCTGCACCGGCAGCTGATCGCGCTGCGCCGCAGCCGCGCCGACCTGTCCGACCCACGCCTGGACAAGGTCGAGGTCTGGCACGGCGACCAGTACGTGGTGATGCGCCGCGGGAACTGCGCGGTGGCCGTGAACCTGGCTCCGGTGCCGCAGACGATCAGCCTGCGGGCGGTGCCGCGCAGCGTGCTGCTGGCCACCGAGCAGGGCGTGGTGCTGCAACGCGACCGCGTCGAGCTTCCGGCCGAGACCGCCGAGGTGGTCGC
>NZ_JBEZGQ010000345.1:0-7784 GCF_040650095.1 Actinoplanes sp. NPDC048791
TCTCCCTGAGTGGAGCTCACCCCCGACCCGGGGGTGAGCTCCTTTTCGCGATCCATGGAGCTCGCCCCTGGCCGGGGTGAGCTCCTTTTGCGTTTTACGGGGGCTTTCCCGCCGGCGTCGGCCAGCCTGAGGTTGGTCTTGGCCTGGGCGCTGCGGCAGTCCGGGAGGGTGATATGGCCGTAGTCCGGGCCGGGGCGACACTGCGGGCGTTGGTGACCTTCATGGGTGACTGTCGTGCGTCATGGGCAGCGGTCGTGCGGGGCAGGCGCCGTGCGGACCGCGGATCGGATGTCTCCGAGCAAGGGTCTTGATCGGCCGCAAGGGCGTTGCGGGAACAGAGCCGATCATCGCTGAGCCCGCGCTGCGGCATTACGGCCGGCTGCACACGAGCGATTGATCAGAACGGTGCCGCGGTTAATTGCGGGTTTGGGCGGCAGCCCGGATCTCGCCGAACAGTTTCGCTGAGTCGTCGACCGTACGGCCCGGGAACATCGCCAGGGCGAGGCTGCCGTGGTCGGCCCAGCCGCATACCGGCATGTCCGCCCCGTCGGCCTTCGTCGTCCCGCACTTCATCGTGCCGCCGAGTGGGCCGGCCGGCACGTCGTGCAGACCGGTCACCGAACCCTGCTCGTCGGAGACCAGATCGAATGCCGTCACCAGATCATCTTCCGGCGTCCAGAACAGCGTTGTGCCGCCGAAGAAGAGGACGTTGTTTGCCGAGCCGTCCGTGTACACCGCTCCCACTGCGCGGTCGAAGGCCACGTCTGCTGACAGGGCTGTCTGCAGGTAGTCCGCTGTGCTGCGGCCCTCGTCACTGCTGTCGACGGTCAGGCCTGCGACCTTCGCCGGGATCGTCAGAGTCGCGTCCTTCTGTGAGGCGATGCGCCAGCCCACGTACCCGAGGACGGATGCACCCGCCAGGCTGATCGCCAGCAGTGAGCTCAGCACGATGGTCTTGGTCCTTGACCTGGGCGTCCGCTCTTCGTTTGCCTCGCCGGTGGACTCCGTGAGGGGGAACGGGTCAGCGGCGATCTCCACCGGTGTTGCCTCGGGTGGTGGAGCGGAGCCAGGGCGTTCGGACATCGTGCGAGCCTAACAACTCGGCGATTCTGCGCCGGGCGTTGTCCACAGACCCACCCTTGTCCACAGGGAGGCGGTGCGATCGCAGGCTTCCCGGGCGGGCTCCGTAGACTTGTCGGGTGAGCGAAGCAACCGACACCCGTACCCCCGACAGCCGGCCCACCGGTGGCCTTTCCGCCCAGTACCAGCCGGGCGAGGTAGAGCAGCGGCGGTACGAGCAGTGGGTATCGGCCGGCTACTTCACGGCGGACCCGGCTAGTGACAAGCCGCCCTTCTCCATCGTCATCCCGCCGCCCAACGTGACCGGCTCCATGCACGTCGGCCACGCCCTCGAGCACACCATCATGGACACCCTCAGCCGCTTCAAGCGGATGCAGGGTTTCGAGGTGCTGTGGCTGCCCGGCATGGACCACGCCGGCATCGCCACTCAGAACGTCGTCGAGCGGCAGCTCGCCGCCCAGCAGGTCTCCCGCCACGACCTGGGCCGGGAGGCCTTCGTCGAGAAGGTCTGGCAGTGGAAGGCCGAGTCCGGTGGCGCGATCACCGGGCAGATGCGCCGGCTCGGCGATTCCGTGGACTGGAGTCGCGAGCGGTTCACCATGGACGAGGGCCTCTCCAAGGCCGTGCAGACGATCTTCAAGCAGCTGTTCGACGACGGCCTCATCTACCGGGCCGAGCGCATCATCAACTGGTGCCCGCGCTGTCTCACCGCGCTCAGTGACATCGAGGTGGAGCACACCGACGACGACGGTGAGCTCGTCTCCATCCGCTACGGCGATGGTGACAACGCGATCGTTGTCGCCACGACCCGGGCCGAGACGATGCTCGGTGACACCGCGGTGGCCGTGCACCCCGACGACGAGCGCTACAAGCACCTGATCGGCACCGAGGTCGAGCTTCCGCTCACCGGGCGGCGCATCCCGATCGTGGCCGACGAGCACGTCGACCCCGCTTTCGGTACGGGTGCCGTCAAGGTCACGCCGGCGCACGACCCGAACGACTTCGAGATCGGCCGGCGGCACGACCTGCCGAGCATGACGATCATGGATGAGCGGGCCGTCGTCACCGTACCGGGGCCGTTTGAGGGCCTTGATCGGTATGAGGCTCGGCCCGCGATCGTTGCCGCCCTGCGTGAGCAGGGGCGCATTGTTGCCGAGAAGCGGCCCTACCAGCACTCGGTCGGGCACTGCTCGCGGTGCAAGACGACCGTGGAGCCGCGGCTGTCGTTGCAGTGGTTCGTCAACACCGGGCCGCTGGCGAAGGCGGCCGGCGACGCCGTCCGGGACGGCCGGGTCACCATCGAGCCGCCGGAGCTGGCGAAGCGGTACTTCGCGTGGGTCGACAACATGCACGACTGGTGCATCTCGCGCCAGCTGTGGTGGGGGCACCGCATCCCGGTCTGGTACGGCCCGGCCGGCGAGGTCGTCTGCGTCGGACCGGACGAGCAGCCGCCGACCGGCGAGGGCTGGCGCCAGGACGAGGACGTGCTCGACACGTGGTTCTCGTCCGGGCTGTGGCCGTTCTCCACGATGGGCTGGCCCGAGCAGACCGAGACGCTGGCGAAGTTCTACCCGACCAGCGTGCTGGTCACCGGCTACGACATCCTCTTCTTCTGGGTCGCCCGGATGATGATGTTCGGCCTGTACGCGATGGACGGCGTGCAGCCGTTCGACGTGGTGGCCCTGCACGGGCTGGTCCGCGACGCGCACGGCAAGAAGATGTCGAAGTCCTTCGGCAACGCCGTCGACCCGCTGGACTGGATCGACCGGTACGGCGCCGACGCCACCCGCTTCACGCTGGCTCGCGGCGCCAACCCCGGCTCCGACGTGCCGATCAGTGAGGAGTGGTGCCAGGGCTCGCGCAACTTCTGCAACAAGCTGTGGAACGCGACGCGCTTCGCCCTGATGAACGGGGCCACGGTCGAGGGGGAGCTGCCGGCGTCGGCGGAGCTGTCGAGCGTCGACAAGTGGATCCTGTCGCGGCTGCAGCACGTCATCGCTGAGGTTGATGAGCAGCTCGCGACGTACGAGTTCGCCAAGGCCTGTGACACGCTCTACCACTTCGCGTGGGACGACGTCTGCGACTGGTACGTGGAGCTCAGCAAGCCCGTGCTGGCCACCGACGGCGTCGAGGCCGCGCGCTCGCGGCGGGTGCTCGGGCACGTTCTTGACCAGCTGTTGCGTCTGTTGCACCCGGTGATTCCGTTTGTCACCGAGGAGCTGTGGACGGTGCTGACCGGTGCCGAGTCCGTTGTCGTCGCCGCTTGGCCGGTTGCCGACCAGGCCCGTGTCGACGATGTGGCCGAGGAGGAGCTGGCCGCATTGCAGAAGGTCGTCACCGAGGTGCGGCGTTTCCGCTCCGACCAGGGCCTGCGCCCGGGTCAGCGGGTCAGCGCCGCGCTCACCGGCCTCGGCAACGTCGGGATCGACGTGCACGAGCCGCTGATCCGCGCGCTTGCCCGGCTCGACGCCCCGACGCCCGAGTTCTCGGCGACGGCGACCCTCGCGGTCACTGGTGGCATCACCGTCGACCTCGACACCCGGGGCACCATCGACGTCGCTGCCGAGCGGGCCCGCCTGGACAAGGACCGCGCCGCCGCCGAGAAGGAAGCGGCGCAGTGCCGGGCCAAGCTCGACAACGACGCGTTCGTCGGCAAGGCGCCCGAACAGGTCGTTGCGAAGATCAAGGACCGGCTGGCCACGGCCGAAGCCGACCTCGCGAGAATTGCGGCGGCCCTGAAAGCGTTGCCCTCGTCATGAGCACATACCAAGAGGTGGTTGCCGCGCTCGACGGGCGCGGCTTCACCCGCATGGCCTTCGACATGCAGAAGATCCGTGACCTGATGGACGTGCTCGGCAGTCCGCAGCGGGCGTACCCGTCGATCCATCTGACCGGGACCAACGGCAAGACGTCCACGGCCCGGATGATCGACGGACTGCTGCGTGCGCACGGGTTGCACACCGGGCGCTACACGAGTCCGCACCTGGAGACCGTTCGGGAGCGGATCAGCCTCGACGGCGAGCCGATCTCCGAGGAGCGCCTGGCCGCCGTCTACGACGAGGTGGCCCCGCTGGCCCAGTTGATCGACGAGCGGTCGGCTGAGCCGCTCACCTACTTCGACATGACCACGGCGCTGGCGTACGCGACGTTCGCCGACGCGCCCGTGGACATCGCCGTGGTCGAGGTCGGTCTCGGCGGCGAGGAGGACGCGACCAACGTTCTCGAGGCCGGCGTCTGCGTCATCACGCCGATCGGGCTCGACCACACCGAGTGGCTCGGCGACACGATCGAGGACATCGCCTGGGCCAAGGCGGGCATCATCCACAAGGACGCCACCGTCATCAGCGCGTTGCAGACCGAGGACGCGATGCGGCCGCTGCTGGAACGTTCGGCGCAGGTCGGTGCGACTGTCGCCCGCGAAGGCAGTGAGTTCGGCGTCATCCGGCGGGACCAGGCGGTCGGCGGTCAGGTGCTGACGCTGCAGGGGCTCGGCGGCGTGTACGACGAGATCTTCCTGCCGCTCTTCGGCGCCCACCAGGCACAGAATGCCGCCCTCGCGCTCGCCGCGGTCGAGGCGTTCCTCGGCGCCGGCGCGGCCAAGCAGCTCGACGCGGACCTGGTCCGGGAAGGCTTCGGCGGGGTCGACTCGCCGGGCCGGCTCGAACGGGTACGCAGCGCCCCCACGATCCTGCTCGACGGTGCGCATAACCCGCACGGCATGGCGGCGACCGTGACCGCGCTCGAGGAAGAGTTCGCGTTCCGTCACCTCGTCGCTGTGGTCGGCGTGCTCGGCGACAAGGACGTGGCCGGCCTGCTTGAGCTGCTGGAGCCGGTTGCGGCCCGGCTCGTCGTGACGCAGAACAGCTCACCCCGGGCCATGCCGGTCGACGAGCTGGCCCAGATCGCGGAAGAGATCTTCGGCGAGGACCGGGTGACGATCACGCAGAACATGCCCGACGCCATCGAGGAAGCGGTCGTTCTGGCCGAGTCGGACACCGACGGTGAGCACAGCGGCGTCGCGGTGCTGATCACCGGGTCGATCGTCACCGTCGCCGACGCACGGAAGCTCCTCAAGAAGTGACCACGCCGCCGCCGGAGCCGGCCTCACCCGTGCCGTCGCCCGAGGAGGCGCCGGCCGAGGTCGAGGGCGACGAGCCGCGGCGGTCCGGGCTGCGCAATCCCGAGGCGGCGGTACGGGGGCTGGGGGCGGGCACGCTCGCTCTGGAAGCGATCGTCCTGCTGCTGGCGATCCAGCCGATCCGGATCATGGGCGGGGATCTCAGCGGCTGGGGCATCGGGGTAGTGGTGGCCTTGGCAGTGGTCGCGGCCCTGGTGGCCGGGAGCATGCGGCGTCGTTGGGCCTGGCCCGCGGGTACGGGGTTGCAGGTGCTGCTGCTGGCGTCCGGACTGCTGCACTGGTCCCTTGCGGCGCTGGGATTGATCTTCGGGTTGACCTGGGCCTACGCGACGTCGGTACGGCGCAAGATCCTGGGCTAGCCGGCGCCCGGAGTCCGGTCTGTGGGTCCACCCGCTGCTGTGGGCGGGTGGACCGGCGACGGCTCGGTCAGCGGATGGCGCGCCACTGGGTGATGGCGATGTTGTGCTGGTCGGGGTCGTGGAAGGAGGCTGCCCAGAGTTCGAGCTTGTCGCCTCGGTTCACCGGGCGGGGGCCGTGGACGAACTTCACGCCCTTGGCCTTCAGCTCCTCGTAGACCGCCTCGACGTCGCCCACCTCCAGGTTGAGGTAGATCAGGCGGCCGGCCACGCCGGACAGGTCGGGGACCGTGCGGAGGACCAGCCTCGTGTCGCCGGAGGCGAGCACTGCGCCGCCTGAGCCGCTGTCGATTTCGTAGAAGCCGAGCAGCTGGCGGTAGAACGCCACTGAGCGTTCCAGGTTGGTGACCAGCACCGTGATGCCTACGCCGTGGATCGCGCCGGCCGGGCCGGGGCGGGCGCTCGGGTAGGCGGTGATCAGGTCGTCGGCGCGTTCGTCGGGTTCGAAGCCGCCATCGAGGTCGGCCCAGGGCCTTCCTCGCTTGCCTCCGGCTGGGGCGGGAGTCGCGGGCTTCGGCTGGGCGGCGGGGGGTGCGGGATTTTGCTGGGTGGGTTCGCCTGTGGTGGCGGCGGCGTAGAAGGTTCCGGGGCGGATCGGGGTGGGTTCCGGTCGGGGTCTGGTGTCCTCGGGGTTGCCGGTGCCGGAGCCACCGCCCGGGCCGAAGGCGGTTGGGGAGGCGTAGACCTGCCCGGGGGTTCCCGAGGCTGCCGGGGTGGGGTGAGTGGCGGAGACGGCTCCGGCCGCGGAGGCCGCTGCGCCCGATGCGGCGCCGAGACCGGCTGCGGTGGCCGCTGGGCCGGATGCAGCGCCGGAACCGGCTGCGGCAGGGACGCCCGATGGGGCATCGGGGCGGGTCGCGACCGCGGGACTAGATGCAGCGCCGGACTCGGACGCGAAGCCGGATCCGGCCTGGGCGGCAGGGTCAGGGGTCGGGGTGGGGCTCGGCGCGGGAGCTGAACGGGTTGCGGAGACTGCGCCAAGGCCGGTGGCAGAGGTTGATTCCGCATCTGGGGTGCGGTCAACGGCAGGTGAGTCGGTGGTTCGAGGAGCGGCCGACGCTTCGGCAGTCGGCTCATCCGCGGACTGGCCGGAGTAGGCGGCGGCAGCGCTGGGTGAGGTGGCTGGGCGGGGAGGGGTCGCGGGCTCAGAGGGAGGGCTGAGCGGCGCCGCCGGGTCCGGATCGTCCGGCGGTGGCTGGGTTGCCGACACCGAGCCGGTAGCGGCGGCCGACTCGGCTGGGCTAGGTGGCCCCGGACGCCGAGGCGCTGGGTGTGGGGCGTCGGGGGTAGGGCGAGCTTCTTCCTGCTTCTTGCTTCGGAACGCATTGCCCAAAGCCGCGAATCCCGCAGCCACCACCGCACCCGCAGCCGCGCCCAGGCCGGTAGTCTGCGCCGCGCCGCGAGGCTTGCCACCGCTGCGTGGCTCGCCGGCACTGCGTGGGAGGTCGTCCGCAACTGGTGGCGGGTTGTCTGCCGGGCGGGGCCGAGGCGTCGGGCGGGGTTCCGCGGCCGGAGGCGGTTCCTCGGTGACCAATGGCGGCGGAGTCTCGCTCTGGGATTCCGGCTGCCGGGCGCGGACCTCCCACGGTGGTGGTTCCAGATCGCCCAGAAGGTCGTCCTCGGCGTCCAGGACGCGGCCCGCGCGGTCGGTCGCCGGCGGGGCGATGATGTCCTCGTCCACCGCCGCCCGCGCGGCGCGGGTCTGCTGTTCCGGGGGTGGTTCCGGGTCGCCGTCCAGGGACAGGTCGATCTCCGGGTCCTGCTCCCGGGTCCGCTGGGCGGGCACCGGCTGCGCCGGGTCCTCATCCACTGAAGCCACGGGGTCTGAAGCAACGGGGTCGGAAGCCACTGGGTCCGAGGACGGCCGGGAGGATGCCGTGGGGGCTTGGTCCGGTGCTGCTTCTGTCGGCTCTGCGCCCGTACCGTCGTCTTCCGGGTCCATGGTTGCTGTCGCGTGCGGCCTTGGTCTCGGGCGGGGTTTTTCCGCCGGGCGCGGCGGCGCGGCCGTCGCCGTGCGGGCGCGTTGCGGCAACGGCGTCGTGTAGTCGTAGTCCGCCGCGAATGGAGATCAACGCGGTGCTGGACTGGGAGATGTCCACCCTCGGTGATCCACTCAGCGACGTGGCTCTGATGCTGGTCTACGCGAGCCG
>NZ_JBEZGQ010000346.1:0-7782 GCF_040650095.1 Actinoplanes sp. NPDC048791
CCGGCACCGAGCTCAGCTACGTCAAGGGCACCAACCCGGCCCTGCACCACGGCTTCGACCCGGTGCTGGGCCTGTTCGGCGGCCCGGTCGAGCAGCCGTTCCCGGTCACCCGGCTCGGCTACATGGAGGTCGGGCGGGTCGAGCAGAGCCGCACCCCGGCGGTCGCCGAGGGTGCGGTCGTGGCGATGACCTACGGGCACCGCACCGGCTACACCGGCGATCCGCTGCGCGACCGGGTCGTGCCGCTGCCGGCCGACCTCGACCCGATGCTGGGCATCTACGTCGCCCACATGGGCCCGATCTGCGCCAACGGCCTGCTGCACGCCGCCGCCGATCTGCACGGCACCGCCGTGCGCAGCCTCGGCGACGGCGTGGCCGGACGCCGCGTCGCGGTCACCGGTGCCGGGGTGGTCGGCCTGCTCACGGCCCTGTTCGCGCGGACCCACGGCGCGGCCTCCGTGGTCGTGGTCGACCCGACGCCGCAGCGGCGTGCGGTCGCCGCCGCCCTCGGCCTCGAGACCCTGGACCCCGAAGACGGCGACCCCGCGGTCACCCTCAAGACAGCCTGGCGGCACACCGCGGACGACCGCGGCGCCGACCTCGTCTTCCAGTGCCGCGGTCAGGCCTCGGCGCTGCAGCTCGCCCTGCGGCTGCTGCGCCCCCAGGGCACAGTGATCGACCTGGCCTTCTATCAGGGCGGGGCCGACGAGGTCCGGCTCGGCGAGGAGTTCCACCACAACGGGCTGGGGCTGCGCTGCGCCCAGATCGGCCGGGTGCCCCGCGGCCTGGCGCCGACCTGGGACCGCGAACGCCTCTCCGCCGCCACGATCGACCTGCTGCGCGCCGACGGCGACCTGATCCGCAAGCACCTCGTCTCGGCCGTCGTGCCGTTCGACGAGGCGCCGCAGTTCCTCGACGACCTGGCCGCCCGCCGCCGCCAGGAACTCCAGGCGGTGCTGGCCTGCTGAGAGAGTGCTGAGCGACACCCTCGCGTGGTAGCCGGTCGCGGCTACGCTCGGCGCATGGCCGTGCGGAGAGTGGGACTGCCCGCACTGCTGCCCTATCTTCGCGAGCATCGCGGCACGCTGGCCGTGGTGGGCGGGCTCTCCCTGGTCACCGCGGTCACCGCGCTCGTGCAGCCGGTGCTGGTCCGCTCGGTGCTCGACGGCATCGGGGCCAAGCAGCCGATCGGCGGTGCGGTGGCCCTGCTGGTCGCGTTGCTGCTGACCGGGGCGGCGCTCGGCGGCCTGCGTGACTATCTGCTCCAGCGCACCGCCGAGGGGCTGGTGCTGACCACCCGCCGCCGGCTGGCCCGGCACCTGCTGCGCCTGCCCATCGCCGAATACGACGCCCGCCGCACCGGTGACCTGCTCTCCCGGGTCGGCGCCGACACCACCTTGCTGCGGGCGGTGGTCTCGTCCGGGCTGTTCGAGATCGTCACCGGCACGGTGATGGTGGCCGGCGCGACCGTCGCCATGGCGGTGCTCGATCCGCTGCTGCTGGGCGTGGCCCTGTGCGGGCTCGCCGTCGGCATGGCCGTGGCCATCTCGGTCTCGCGCCGGGTGCGGGGGCTGTCCGAGCTGACGCAGGAACGGCTCGGCGAGATGACCTCCGCCGTCGAACGGGCCATCTCGGCGGCGCGCACCATCCGGGCCAGCGGTGCTGAGCAGCGTGAGGCCGAGACCGTCACCCGCAGCGCCACGCAGGCCTACGAAGCGGGCATGCGGGTGGCCCGGCTCCGTGCGCTCATCGGGCCGGCTTCCGCGGCGGCCACCCAGGGTGCGTTCCTGCTGGTGCTCGGCGTCGGCGGGGCCCGGGTGGCGTCGGGGGCGAGCGGTGGCGGTGACCTGGTGGCGTTTGTGCTCTTCCTGTTCTTCCTGGTGCTGCCGCTGGGTCAGGCGCTGAACGCGTACACCCAGCTCCAGACCGGCCTCGGCGCCCTGCAGCGCATCGAGGAGGTCCTGGATCTGCCGTCGGAGACGGCCGGCGACAGCCCGGCGCCGGCCGGGCCGGACGGCGCCGGGGAGCCGGCGGTGGTGCTGGAGAACGTCAGCTTCGGCTATCCCGGCGGCACCGAGGTGCTGCGCGACGTCTCCTTCACCGTGCCGGCCGGCAGCCGGATCGCCCTGGTCGGACCGTCCGGCGCGGGCAAGTCCACGGTGCTCGCTCTCATCGAGCGCTTCTACGAGACCACTTCCGGCGCCATCCGGGTCGGCGGCACCGACATCCGGCAGCTGCCGCGCGAGGCGCTGCGCCGCCGGCTGGGCTACGTCGAGCAGGAAGCCCCGGTGCTGGCCGGCACCCTGCGCGACAACCTGCTGCTCACCGCGCCCGGCGCCGACGAGCAACGCCTGCTGGACGCGCTGGAGCAGGTCAATCTCGGCGCGCTGGCGACCCGCACCCCGGCGGGCCTGGACGTGCAGGTGGGCGAGGGCGGGGTGCTGCTCTCCGGCGGGGAGCGCCAGCGCCTGGCCATCGCCCGGACGCTGCTGGCCGGCGCCCCGATCCTGCTGCTGGACGAGCCGACGAGCAATCTCGACGCCCGCAACGAGGCAGCGCTGCGCGAGGCGATCGCGGCCGCGTCCTTCCAGCGCACCTTGATCATCGTTGCCCACCGGCTGAGCACGGTGGTCGACAGCGATCAGATCGTGGTGCTGGAAGCAGGAAGGGTCGTCGCCGTCGGCCCGCACGAGCAACTGCTGGAGACCAGCCCGCTCTATCGGGAGCTCGCCGCGCACCAGTTGCTGGTCAGCTGAGCCCTGGGCGAAACAGGCGGGAGTCGGCACCACGTTTCAAGGTAAGTGAAGTACCGTAACCGCCCATGGGTGTGTCGCAGCGGTTCAAGAACCGGTTCCGTAAGTTCCTGCAGCGTCCGGGCACCACGGTCGATCTGGCGCCGCTCGAGCGCCGGCTGCCGGCCATCGAAGCCCGTGAGGAGGCGCTGCGTGAGCTCGACGACGCCGCGCTGACCGAGGCCGCCGCCGCGGCGGACGACTACACCGAGATCTGCGCGGTCGGCCGCGAGGCGGCCTGGCGCGCCCTCGAGCAGCGGCCGTACGACGTGCAGCTGGTCGGCGCGATGGCGCTGCTCTCCGGCAAGGTCGCCGAGATGGCCACCGGTGAGGGCAAGACGCTGACCGCCACCATCGCCGCGTACGGCCACGTGCGGCTGGGCAACGGCCCGGTGCACGTGCTCACGGTCAACGACTACCTGGCCCGCCGGGACGCCACCTGGATGGAGCCGGTCTACAAGCTGCTGGGCCTGTCCGTCGGCTGGGTCACCGAGACCTCCACCCGCGAGGAGCGCCGCGAGGCGTACGCCGCGGACGTCACCTACGTCTCGGTCAGCGAGGGCGGCTTCGACTACCTGCGCGACCAGCTCGTCACCGACATCGCCGACCGGGTGCAGCGCAAGCTGGCCACGGCCATCGTCGACGAGGCCGACTCGATCCTGATCGACGAGGCCCGGGTGCCGATGGTGCTGGCCGGCAGCATCTCCACCGAGAGCGACCCGGTGCACGACGCCGCCGCGCTGGTCCGCGACCTGCGCCCGGGCAAGGACTACGAGGTAGCCGAGGACGGCCGCAGCGTCGCCTTCACCAACGCCGGTCTGGAGGCGCTGGAGAAGACGATGGGCATCGACCTGTACGCGGACGACCAGGTCGAGCAGCTCTCCGCGGTCAACGTGGCCCTGCACGCCCGGGCCCTGCTGCGCCGCGACGTCGACTACATCGTGCGGGACGGCACCGTCGAGCTGATCGACGAGATGCGCGGCCGGGTCGCCCAGCGCCGCCGCTGGCCCGACGGTCTGCAGGCCGCCGTGGAGGCCAAGGAAGGGCTCAGCGCCACCGCCGAGGGCGAGGTCCTCGACACGATCACCGTCCAGGCCTACATCGCGCTGTACGAGACGGTGTGCGGCATGACCGCCACCGCGGTGCACGTCGGCGAGCAGCTCCGGGAGTACTTCAAGCTCGAGGTCGCGGTCATCCCGTCGAACACGCCGAACATCCGCGAGGACGAGCCCGACCGGATCTACTCCGCGCACGACATGCGCGACGAGGCCCTGGTCGAGGAGATCAAGATCGCCCACGACAAGGGGCGCCCGGTGCTGATCGGCACCCTCGACGTGAAGGCCTCCGAGCTGCTGGCCAAGCAGCTGGCCGCGGCCGGGGTGCCGAGCAACGTGCTCAACGCCAAGAACGACGACGAGGAAGCGGCGATCATCGCCGAGGCCGGCGCCCTGGGCGCGGTCACCGTCTCCACCCAGATGGCCGGCCGCGGCGTCGACATCCGCCTGGGCGGCAGCGACGGCAAGGACGCGGAGAAGGTCGCCGAGCTGGGCGGCCTGTACGTCATCGGCAGCGGCCGGCACGACAGCCGCCGCGTCGACGACCAGCTGCGCGGCCGCGCGGGCCGGCAGGGCGACCCCGGTGGCTCGGTGTTCTTCGTCAGCCTCGAGGACGACCTGATCACCCGGCACGCCGGCGACATCCTGCCATCCTCGCCGCGGATGGACATGGACGGCGTCGTGCACGACGAGCAGGTCGAGTACGCGGTCGAGCACGCCCAGCGCGTCGCCGAGGGCGTCAACCACGAGATCCACCGCAACACGTGGCGCTACAGCGTCGTGATCGAGGAGCAGCGCCTCGCCCTGGCCCAGCGCCGGGAACGGCTGCTCACCTCCGAGGTCGCCGCGATCATGCTGCTCGAGCGGTCGCCGGAGAAGGCCAAGGAGATCGACGAGGACGTGCTCTCCGACGCCGCCCGTTCGATCGCGCTCTACCACCTCGACCGGCTCTGGGCCGAGCACCTGGCCGAGCTCTCCGAGGTACGCGAGGGTGTGCACCTGCGGGCGCTGGGCAAGCTCGACCCGCTCGACGAGTTCCACCGGGCGGCGGTGCCGGCGTTCCAGAAGGTCTTCACCGAGATCGAGGCGCGCACGATCGCCACGTTCGAGGAGCTCGACCTCAGCGACGGTTACCACCCGGAGCAGGCCGAGATCGTACGCCCGAGCGCCACCTGGACGTACCTGGTGCACGACAACCCGTTCGGCTCCGAGCTGGACCGGCTCATCGCCGCCGTCGGCCGCCGCCTCACCTCGGGCGGCTAGTCAGCCTGTCTCAGGTGTGCGGGACGTCCGCGCGGTGGGCGGCGAGGATGTCGCCGCCGAAGTCGCCGTGCGGGCGCCGCAGCACGCTGTGCGCGTGGTTGCCGTCGTCGCTCGTGTTGTCGAACTCGATGAGCAGGTCGTCGGCCTGGATCCGGTAGTAGTGCCGGGTGCCCGGGCCGGGCGGGCCTTCCCAGGCGAAGTGCACGTCGCCGCCGGCCGGGTCCAGGGCCGCCGCCAGCTCGTCCGGCAGCCGGCCCAGGTGCACCGCGACGAGCTGATCGAGCAGCGCCCGCTCGCCCGGTCGCAGGTCGGTGCGGGCGATCCCGGCGGGGGACAGGGGCACGCTGGCCGGCCGGGTGGCCGAGCGGATGTCGGACGGGGCCTCGTCGGCCACCACCGCCCGGCTGCGGGCGGCCGCGGGCAGCGACCGCAGCAGTTCGTGGGCGAGGTCCTCCTCGATGGCCAGCGGGCGCAGCACCGTGCGCCCGGCGGTGTCGACCCGGGCCGGGTTCGCGCCCAGGAACACCGGCGCGGGGGAGACCCGGTCACCGGCCACGGTCATGCTCACCGACAGGTGGTGACCCTCGAAGCGCCAGCCCCACTCGTCGTCACCGGGCGTGCCGAAGACGATCACCTGGTAGTCCTCGCTGTGCCGGCCGCGGGCCCAGCCCTCCCGGCGGTCGAGGATCTCCTCGAGCGCCAGTACGGTCATGGCCTGCGCGTACGCCGGCGGGCTCAGCGCGGTGGCCAGCAGCCGGTGCGCGGCCTTGCGGGCGCCGATGCCGAGGTCGGCCAGGCTGAGCCCGGGCCGCGGGCGGGGCCGGTATTCGATCCAGCGGCGCGCCCGGTCGTCGTCGAAGGCGGCAGCGGCCCCCGGCCCCTCGGCGGTCGCCCGCAGAGCGGCGGCCGCCGGGCGCATCTCGTCCGCGAGCGTCACGGTCACTCCCCACGCAGCAGTGCGGCCATTTCCGGCAGGTCGAAGAACGCGGCCGTCTCGACGGCCGACGGGCTGCCGGCGGCCGGGTCCGCGCCGGCGGCGAGCAGCGTCCGGACACTGTCGGCGTTCTTGCGGAACACCGCGGCCGCCAGGGCGGTCTGACCGCGGTCGTTGACCCGGGCCGGGTCGGCGCCGTGCTCGAGCAGCATGGCGACGGTCGGCGGATGGTTGTGGTACGCCGCCAGAATCAGCAGCGTGTCACCCTTGTCGTTGGTCAGATTGGCCGGCAGCCCGTGCGACAGCTGACCGGAGAGCTCCTCGGCCGACCCGGAGCGCGCGAGGTCGAACATCCGGTGCGCGAAGGCGATGGTTTCGGCATCCAATTCCTCGGGCATGCGGGCCAGCCTACGGTGCTAATGTCTGGCGCACATTATCCGGGGGTGAGCGGTGAGCGACGGCGTCTACGTGGGCCGGGCCGGGCCGGACGGTGCGGCGAACCAGGGCTGGCTGCTCGGCCATTTCATGCCCAAGGGTGACCTGTTGCACAGCGTCGACGTCGAGGTGAAGTGGGGCGTGCACCCGCCCGGTGATCGGCGCGCGGCGTGGGCCACCGACGAGGTCCGTACGGCGCTGCTCGTGCTGATCCGGGGAGCTTTCGACATCGAGTTGCGCGACCGTACGGTGCTGCTGCGCGAGCCCGGCGACTATGTCGTCTGGGGCCCCGGCCAGGACCACTCCTGGCAGGCCGGAGACGTGGAGACGGTGGTGCTGACCGTGCGCTGGCCGTCGTTGCCGGGCTGGCGCCTGCCGCCGACGGCGCCCTGATCGTCCGCGTTCCCGCTTTATTTGTCGCCGAAGACAAACGGATGCCCGCCGTTAACCGCCGCGCCGGTATTCGCATTCCTGGTGCGCGAAAACACGATGCATCCAACGGTTATGGAACGAGTTTCCCACAGTGTGGATGCCACCTTGACCCGGCAACCGCAAGGCCGGAAATATCGACCGCGATTTAAGCGTGCATTAAATCGTGCCCGTTGTCGGGTGCGTGGTTTCCATTCTTCGACGCAGGAGGATTCATGGCGGTCACCGCCCTGTCGGCACGCACGGGACGACATGCGAAGGGGTCGGGCCGGCTGGCCGCGATCCGCCGCGTCGCCCCCGCGCCCGTGCCTCCCGCCGCCCTCACCATCACGCTCAACATCCCGCTGACCGGGGACGCGCTGCCGCCGCAGGCGCACCGGCTCATCGAAGCGGTCCGTGAGCTGGTCGAGGCCGGTCAGGGCTCCGTGGCCGTCGAGTCGCCGGTTTCCGCGCGGGCCGCCGAGCCGCTTCCGCCCGCGCACCACGACGGCACCATCGAGGTGCGGCTGCTGACCTCGTCGCGCCAGGTCCTCGTCGACGGCGAGCTGCTGCCGCTGACCCGGCTCGAGTTCGACCTGCTGCTGTTCCTGGCCGACCACCCGCGCCGGGTGTTCAGCCGCACCCAGCTGCTCACTGCGGTCTGGGGCTACGAGCACACCGGCGAGCGCACGGTGGACGTGCACGTGCGCCGCCTGCGGGTCAAGATGGGCACCCAGCTGCCCCTGATCACCACCGTCTACGGCGTCGGCTACCGCCTGGCCGACGAGGCGCGGATCGTGGTGCTGCCGCACGACTAGGCTGGCCGGGTGCAGGTGCGTCCGGTGTCGATCGAGGTCCTGGTCGAAGAGCTGGCCGACCGGCTGGCCGGCACGGC
>NZ_JBEZGQ010000347.1:0-7738 GCF_040650095.1 Actinoplanes sp. NPDC048791
CGGCGGGCACCCTGCCCTGCGACATCTACGCCGGGGGCGGCGCGCCGTGCGTCGCCGCGCACAGCACCACCCGCGCGTTGTTCGGCTCCTACAACGGCGCGCTGTACCAGGTGCGCCGCTGGTCGGACGGCGCCACCACCAATGTCGGCGTGCTCAGCGCCGGCGGCTACGCGAACGCGTCCACGCAGGACTCCTTCTGCTCGGGCACCTACTGCACGATCGTGCGCATCTACGACCAGACGACGCGACACAACGACCTGACGATCGCTCCCGGCGGCGGCGCCAATCCGACCGCTGACCAGGGCGCGAACGCCGCGGCCCTGCCCGTCACGGCGGGCGGGCACAAGGTCTACGGCGTCTACATCTCCGCCGGCAACGGCTACCGGAACAACGCGACGAACGGTGTCGCGACCGGCAGCCAGCCCGAGGGCATGTACATGGTCACCGAGGGCACTCACTTCAACGACCGGTGCTGCTTCGACTACGGCAACGCCGAGACCAACAACCTGGACACCGGCAACGGTGACATGGACGCGATCTACTTCGGCACGCTGTGCTGGTTCTCGCCCTGCGCGGGTGGACCACGAGTGGCCGCGGACCTGGAGAACGGGCTGTTCGCCGGGGGCAACGGCTCCTGGACGGCGAACACCGGACGCGGCACCCCGTTCGTGACCGCGGTGCTCAAGAACAACGGCACATCCACGTACGCCATCAAGGACGGCAACGCGCAGTCCGGCGGCCTGGCGACCCGGTACGACGGAGCGCTGCCGAGTCAGGCGGGCTACCGGCCGATGACCAAGCAGGGCGCGATCATCCTCGGTATCGGCGGGGACAACAGCAACGGCTCCGTCGGATCCTTCTTCGAGGGCGTCATGACCAGCGGTTATCCGAGCGACGCCACCGAGAACGCAGTGCAGGCGAACATCGTCTCCGTCGGCTACGGCAAAAATGTCAGCTTTCCGGCGAACGGCGGCACCTACCGGCTCACCAACCTGGCGAGCGGCAAGGTGCTCGACGCGGTGAACTGCGGCACGGCCAACGGCACGGCGGTCGACCAGTGGCAGTCACTGGGCAACACGTGCCAGCAGTGGCGCTTCGCCAACGTCGGCGCCAACAAGTGGACGATCACCAACGTCAACGCCGGCAAGGTGCTCGACGCGGTCAACTGCGGCCAGGCGCTCGGCACCGCCGTCAACCTGTGGCAGCCGCTCGGCAACCTGTGCCAGCAATGGGCGGTCATCCCGGCGGGCAACGGCCGCTACGAACTCGTGGTCGAGAACAGCGGCATGGTGCTCGACGACGTCAACTGCGGTACGGCCGACGGCACCAGGGTCGACCTCTGGATGTGGCTGAACAACACGTGCCAGCTCTGGTCCATCGCACCCTAGGCGCGGCCGGCGGCGGTGCGACGCCGGGCAACCGGCTGCTGAAGCCAGGACGAAGTGCTGGTGAAGCCGCCGGCCCGCATCCTCTCCTGGTCGTGGCCGATCGGTGCCACAGTGACCAGAGGAGAGACATGGCCGGCATCGCACCCCGCCCGGCGATCGCGGTGAGCGGGCTCCGCAAGTCGTTCGGCGGCACCGCCGTCCTCGCCGGCATCGACTTCGAGGTCCCGGAGGGCACGACATTCGCCCTGCTCGGACCGAACGGTGCCGGCAAGACCACCGCCGTGCAGATCCTGTCCACGCTGATCGGATTCGACGGCGGCAGCGCGTCGGTCGCAGGACACGACGTCGTCCGGCAACCCGGCGCGGTCCGCGCCGTGATCGGAGTGACCGGCCAGTTCTCGGCGGTGGACAGTCTGCTGACCGGTGCGGAGAACCTGATCCTGATGGCCGACCTGCATCACCTGGACCGGGCCGAGGGGCGGCGCCGGGTCAGCGGTCTGCTGGACCGCTTCGATCTCGCCGGCGCGGCCAGGAAGGCGGCCGCGACATACTCCGGTGGGATGCGCCGCCGGCTGGACCTCGCGATGACACTGGTCGGCCGGCCGCGAGTGATCTTCCTGGACGAACCGACCACCGGGCTTGACCCGCGCAGCCGGCAGCTGATGTGGCAGATCGTGCGGGAACTGGTGGCCGACGGCGTCACCATCTTCCTGACCACCCAGTACCTGGACGAGGCCGACGAACTGGCTGATCGGATAGCCGTGCTCGATCACGGCGAAGTCGTCGCAGCCGGGACGCCGGACCAGCTCAAACGCAGTGTCCCCGGAGGGCACGTGCGCCTGCGGTTCAGTGACGCGGCGGGCCTCGACGTAGCGTTCCGCACGCTCGGGGGAGCGACCCGCGACGACGAGGCGCTGAGTATGCAGGTGCCCAGTGACGGTGGAGTGCCGGCGCTACGGCAGTTGCTGGCCCGGCTGGATCAGCACGGGATAGAGGTCGACGAGCTCACCGTGCACACCCCCGATCTCGATGATGTGTTCTTCGCTCTTACCGGCCGCCCGGCCGAGACCGGGCAGGTGAACCGATGAGAGACGCGACGACCATGCTGCGCCGCAATGTGCGGCACACCCTGCGCAACCCCGGTGCGTTGATCATGACCATCGGGCTGCCGGTCGCCCTGCTGCTGTTGTTCGTCGGCGTGTTCGGCGACGCCCTGAACGCGGGCCTGGGACTCGCGCCGCGCAACGGCGACTACATCGACTACGTCCTGGCCGGAATCATCCTGATGGCCGTCGGGTACGGGGCCACCACGACGGCGCTGGCCGTCAACCGCGACATGACAGAAGGCGTCATCTCCCGGTTCCGCACCATGGCGATCTCCCGCGCGTCGGTGCTGACCGGGCACGTCGTCGGTTCCGTTGCCCGGACGCTGGTGGGCGTCGCCCTGGTGATCGGTGTCGCGCTGCTGCTCGGATTCCGCTCCGATGCCGGCCCGATCCGGTGGCTGGCCGCGCTCGGCCTGATCGCACTCATCTCCCTCGCTCTCACCTGGCTGGGCGTCGCGGTCGGACTGGCCGCTCGAACGGCGGAGGGCACCGGGCCGTTCACCCTGATCGTGCAGCTACTACCGTTTCTGAGCAGCGCATTCGTCACCCCGGCAGCCATGTCCGGACCGGTACGCTGGTTCGCGGCCCACGAACCTTTCACCCCCGTCATCGACACGCTCCGGGGGCTACTGCTGAACCTGCCGGTCGGCGACACCGCCTTGCTCGCTGTGGGCTGGTGCCTGATTCTCACGGCGGCGGGCTATCTGTGGGCGCGACTGCTGTTCCGGCGTGATCCCGTCCGGTGAATCGGCCGGGCCCGTAGTGCGGCCGACGCGGCGGCTCTCAGCCCGTCGTGGTCCAGGCCCGCGTACGACGACACGGCATCGGTGTACGCGGGCAGGTCCGCGCTCCGGGCGACTTCCCGGACGCGGACGGGGGACATCGTCGGCTGGAAGCCCCGCTGCCATCCCAGCCGGTCGGCCAGCGCGATCAGCCGGACGCCGGAGGCGGTGGCACCGTCGTCCAGGTCGACCATCGCCAGGGCCAGCAGAAGCGAACCGCAAGCGGGCAGGTCGACGACGGTGGCGGAGGCGACGGTGGCCGACGCGAGGTCCGGCAGGGTGCTGGTGAGGTCTTCGACCAGGGCGAGCCGGCCGTACCGGGCATGGACGACGACAGCGACGGACCGGACCTCGGACGCCCACGGTCCGGTACCGGAGGGTCCGCCGGCCCTGAGCGCTTCGGCGGCTCGCCGCCAGAGGTGCAGGCCGCCGTCCACGTCGCCTCGGCTGAGCAGAATCTCCGCGCGGGCACAGACGTCGAACATCGCCAGGCCGAGCTCCTCGGCACCACCGGCCGGCGCGAGCTGCTCCAACCCGTGCTCGGCCTCGGCGAAGGCGCCGCGCTGCAGATTCGCCAGCACGATCGCCCAGCGGGCCCGGGACGCGCTGCCCCGGGCCCCGTGCTTCTCGACGATGGACAATGCGGCGCTCAGGTGCCGGAATGCCTCCTCCCCGGGTTCGACCTGCAGGCAGAACTGGCCGATGCGCGCGTGGGCGACGGCACGGATCCATCCGCCGGAGTCCTCGGCGAGGCAGTCGAGCATCCGCCGCGCCGCTCGTAGCGCACCGTCGAGGTCGTTGGCGTACTCCAGCGCGGAGGTGAGGGCGTAGTTGGCGACGGCGGCAGTCAAGGGGTCTGCGCTGGTGCACAGCTCACTCAGCGCATCCGCATCCGCAGCGCTCAGGGCGGCCTGGACTGCTCCGACGAAAGTGCCCGGTACGGGCGGTGGCAGCCGGCGCAACGTCACCAGGGCACGCAGCGGGCGAGGGCCGCGCAGCAGAAAAGCACTCAGCGCGCAGAACGCCGCCGCCGTACGGGCCGCCTCGACCAGCGCAGACTCGGGCCGGAGTCGCGACAGCACCGGCGGGACCTGCTCGGCCAGCATCGCCAGGCGGGTGAAGTTCGATTCGGTGAACCACATGATGCCCAGCACCGCCGCGGTGGCCGCGACCGTCACGCCGTCGCCGCGATTTACGGCGGATCGAAGGGCCTCGATCAGGTTGTCCTGTTCGGCGCGGATCTCGTCCACGGACGAGCTGAAGTCCGAGGCGAATGCCGCCTGCTGGTGCCGGACCCCGAAGTCACGAGCCCACCCGAGGAAGTCGTCGACGACCCGCTCGTCCTCGCCGGCCGCCCGTCGACGCCCCAGGCTGAACTCGCGCACGGTCTGCGCCATGCCGAATCGCGTTCCCTGCCCGCTGTCGTCAGCTCGCAGCAGTGACTGGTCCACCAGGCGTTCCAGGACAGTATCGCCGCCGATCAGGTGACGTGCGGCGAGGGCGGTGAAGCCACCGGGAAACACCGACAACTCACGCATCGCCCGCTGCTCCGACGGCTCCAGGAGCTGCCAGCTCCAGTCGACGACGGCGTGCAATGTGCGGTGCCGTGGTGGCGCATCACGCGCATTGCCGCGCAGCAGGCCGAACCGGTCGTCCAGCCGGTCGGTGAGCTCGGGGACGGACATCGCCCGCACCCGCGCCGCGGCGAGCTCCACCGCGAGCGGAAGACCGTCCAGGAACCGGCACAGCCGCTCGACAGCTGCCGGGGGCAGGCCGATGCCGGGTCGGGCCGCTCTGGCCCGCAGGCGGAACAGCTCGACCGTCGTCGGCAGGTCCAGCTCCCGCAGCTGGTACACCGATTCGGCGGACACCTCGAGCGGGGACCGGCTGGTCGTGAGCACCCGCAGGTCCGGCACCGCCGACACCAGGGACTGGGCCAGCTCGGCGGCTGCGTCGACAACGTGCTCGCAGTTGTCCAGCACGAGCAGCGCGGGGCCGGGGACGAGGGCCTCGGCGATCATGGTGAACAAATCAGCCCGCCGGGCACCCCGGCCGGCCGGGTCAGGGGCCTCGCCCGCCATCAGCGCCGACGCCACCTCACCCGCCACGTCACCGCCGGTGCTGATCCCGGCGAGCTCGACGAAGTGCACCGTCCGGTGTGACGCCTGCATGCTGACCGCTTGCGCGAGCCGGGTCTTTCCCAGGCCTCCGGCGCCGACGATCGAAGTGATCCGGGACGTCCGCAACAGCTCCGCGACCGCGGCGATGTCCTCGTCCCGGCCGAGCAGCGGGTTGGGCTCGTGCCGGACGCCCCTGCGGACCCTGGGGGCGTCGGCGAGCAGCAACTCACGGTGCACCTGCCGCAGTTCGGGGCCGGGGTCACTGCCCAGTTCGGTCCGCACCGCCAGCCGGTACGCCTCGTACCGGGACAGGGCTGCGGCCAGGCCATGCGTCGCCATTTCCCCGCGCAGTAACTGCGCCAGAATCTCCTCGTCCCGCGGACGCTCCGCAGCGAGCTCATGGAGTGGCCCCGCCGCCTCGGCATGGTGTCCCAGCCGCGCCAATGCCAGCGCCCGGGCGCGCCTGAGCAGCCGCCAGGTCGGCAACCGCGCGGCGCGCAGCATGGCCAGCGGGTCAGCCGACCCGATGTCCCAGCCCGTGGCACCCGCACACAACGCGAGACCGGCCTGGGCGTGGTGCAGCGCTCCCGCGTGGTCGCCGTCCCGGGTGCAGCGCCGGCTCGCGGCTGCACTGAGCAGGACGGCGGAGGCGTCGACCTGATCGTCGCCCAGCGCGAGCCGGTAGCCGGCCGGCGTACTGACGATGACGCCGGGGCCGAGCCGGGCGCGGGCCCGCGTCACCAGCACCTGCAGGGCCTTGACCGGGTGCTCGGGCTGCCCGTCGGGCCAGAGCGCGTCCGCCATCCGCGCGGTGCTGCAGCCGGCTCGGAGATCCTCGGCCAGGAGCGCGAGCAACCCTCCCAGCCGGGCACCGGCGATCTCCTGACCGCGATGACTCACCCTCGCCAGCAAGGTGAGCTCGATGTCCACAGTCGTACGGTAACGGAACCGGTCATCACCACGACGACGCGACGGTGCCTCTCAGCGGGGGAACGGCGGCAGCGCCCGGGTGTCGAGCCACGCGGCGAACAGGTCGTCCAGCGGCTCGCGGGCGAAGCGTTGCGCGTGCGCCCGGAACTGCTCGGTCGTCACCGTCGCGTGCCGGTGCTCGGCGACCCACGCGCGCAGCATCGTGAAGAAGGGCTCCTCGCCGATCCGTTTGCGGAGGGCGTGCACCGTGAGGGCCCCGCGCTTGTAGACCAGCGGGTCGAACATGCGGTCGATGCCCGGGTCGGCCACGATGACGTCCCGCGGGCGGGCCGCGATGCGGTCGTACCACTGCGCCGCCAGGGCATCGGCCGGCAGGTCACCGGCGACGCCGGCCCACAGCCATTCCGCGTACGTGGCAAAGCCCTCGTTGAGCCAGATGTGGCGCCAGTCGGCCACCGTGAGGCTGTTGCCGAACCACTGGTGGGCCAGCTCGTGGGCGACGAGCCGTTCGTGCGTGCGCCGCCCGTCCAGGTGGTTGCGGCCGAAGATCGCCATGCCCTGCGCCTCGACCGGGTCGTCGAGGTCGTCGTCGGCGACCACGACGACGTACTCGCGGAACGGGTACGGCCCGAACAGCCGCTGCATCGCCGCCATGATCTGGCCGTGCCGGCCGAGGTCGTGGGCGGCGTTCGCGCGCAGCGCGGGCGGGATCGCGGCGCGCTGCACCACGTCGCCGGCCGCCAGCTCGAGCAGCTCGTAGCGGCCGATCTGGACGCTCATCAGGTACGGCGAGGTCGGCTCGGACCGCTCGTACACCCACGTGGTGCTGCCCGCGCCGCGCCGCCGGGACACGGGATCGCCGGTCACCAGCACCGTGTACGGCGAGGGCGCCGTGACCGCCACCCGGAAGGTGGCCTTGGCGCCGGGCTGGTCGTCGCACGGGAACCACGACGGCGAGCCGTTCGGCTGGCTCGCCACCAGCACCCCGTCGGTGAGCTCGTCCCACCCGAGGTCACCCCAGCGGCCGGAGATCGGCACGGGCTTGCCCGCGTACCGGATCTCCACCCGGAAGGTGTCCCAGGCGCCGATCGGGCGCTCGGGTCTGATCTGCAGCTTGTCCGGCCGGTGCGTGTACTTCACCCGGCGGCCGTCGACCCGGACGTCCTGCACCTGGAGACGGCCGAGGTCGAGGGTGAACCGGGACAACGGCTGCTCGGCGATCGCGGTGACGACCGCCCGGCCGGCGAGCCGGTTGGACACCACCCGGTAGTCCAGGTCGAGGTCGTAGTGCAGGACCCGGTAGCCGCCGTTGCCGTGCCCGGGCAGGTACGAGTCGCTGGAGTGGTCGGCGCCGGGCGTGGCACCACGGGACCCCGGCGCCGGGGTCACGGCCGGCGGGCGGCGCCGCGGAG
>NZ_JBEZGQ010000348.1:0-7721 GCF_040650095.1 Actinoplanes sp. NPDC048791
CGGACTCCGCCGCCGCCGGCACCTGCACCCCGCGGCACCTGGTGGACCGGACGCTGGCCGAGCCGGTGAGCCGCGCCTACCACTACCTCGACGTGGTGCAGGACGCTTACGTCAAGGGCGGCGAGCCGCGGCTGCTGCAGAGCTACAACAACGAGAGCGAGCTGATGACGACCGCGTTCGTCTACGACAACGCGCTCGCGGCGCTGGCCTACCTGGCCAACCCGACGGTGGCCAACGTGCGCCGGGCCCGGCTCATCGGCGACGCCCTGCTGTGGATCCAGGCCAACGACGAGAAGTACACCGACGGGCGGGTCCGGCAGGCGTACGCGGCCGGGCCGATGCTCTTCTACGGCGGCGGCCCGTACTTCCCCGGCCTCAAGCGCGAGGACGGCAAGGCGGCGTTCCTGTGGCCGTACGGCTTCGGTGGCTCCTCGACCGGCGACATGGCCTGGGTGGCGCTCGCCCTGGCCCAGCTCTACGTCGACACCCGGATCACCAAATACCTCGACGGCGCCGTGGCCCTGGGCCGGTGGATCGCGGACAAGGAGTCGCCGTACCGCTTCGGCGGCTACCACGGCGGCTTGCAGGGCGACGGTGAGACGCCGCAGCCGTGGGCCTCGACCGAGCACAACATCGACGCGTACGGGCTCTTCACGCTGCTGGCCCAGCTGACCAGGGACCGGCGCTGGACAGCCCGCGCCGACGTGGCCGAGGACTTCGTACGGGCCATGTGGAACCGCTCCGAGCGCTTCCTGTGGACCGGCACGCTCGGCGGCGTACCGGGTGAGGACCCGAACCAGATCAACATCGGTAACATCCCCGAGGACGTGCAGACCTGGGCGCTGCTGAGCCTCGACAACCGGCGCTACGACGACGCCGTGGACTGGGTCACCGAGAACCTCTCGAACACCGACGGTGCGGTCTCCGGCGTGACGTACAGCAGCCAGGCCAAGATCCGTACCGGGCCGGTCTCCGGCAGCACCGTGGAGAACAACCGCGACGCCGTCTGGCTGGAGGGCAACGGGCACACAGCCCTGGCGCTGCTGAAGCGCGACGACCGCGGTGACACGGCCCTGGCCAAGCGGCTGCTGCGGCAGACCGCAGTCGCCCAGCGGACCCTCGGTGCCGGGCAGACCGTGGGCCTGACCGCCGACGCGGACCACGGCAAGCTGTCCAACCCGGGCGAGGGCGGCACCTGGACCGGCACCCCGCTGCCCGCCGCGGCCGGCATCGTGGCCGCCACCAGCGCGTTCGACACCGGCTTCGCGTTCGGCTACTTCCCGCGCCAGCACGTCGGCGCGACCGCCTGGTTCCTGATGGCGGGGCAGAACTTCAACCCCTACCGATGATGTGACGTGCCCCGGCATCGCTCGGTGATGGTGGCCCCGGCCGGATACCGTCGCCGCCATGACGATCACCAGCTCGGCGCCCGTGGCGAAGCCGGTCCGGGTCCGGCGGGCGGTCTGGCACGTGCTGCTGTGGCTGCTCGTGCTGCCGGGCGCGGCCTGGGTGCTGCTCCGGCTCAGCGGCTGGGAGCGGGGCGCGCTGGTGCAGTTCCTCGCCTTCACGCCGTACGTCGCGGCGTGGTCGGTGGTGCCGATGATCGCGGCGCTGGCGACCCGGCGCTGGCTGGCGGCGACGGTCGCGACGGTCACCTTCGCGCTGTTCGCGGTGGCGGTGCTGCCGCGCGCCCTCGCCGACAGTGACCGGGGCCCGCAGGGTGGCGTGGCGCTCCACGTGATGACGTCGAACATGCTCTTCGGCAACGCCGACGCGGCCTCGATCGTCAAGCTGGTCCGCGACAACGACGTGGCGGTGCTGGCCGTGCAGGAGTTCAGCCCGAACGGCCAGCGCAATCTCGCCGCGGCCGGGCTGGGCGAGCTGCTGCCGTACTCGTCGCTGGGCGGGGAGTTCGGGGCGAGCGGTTCGGGGCTCTACTCCCGCTTCCCGATCACCGACCCGGGCGTACGGCGTAACGGCGGCGGCTTCAACCAGGCGTACGGGACGGTCCAGCCCCCGGGCGCGGTCGCCGTCACGGTCGAGTCGGCGCATCCGCTCGCGCCGGCCTCGCTGGAGATGC
The DNA here is from genome assembly GCF_040650095.1 of Actinoplanes sp. NPDC048791. Taxonomy (NCBI): domain Bacteria; kingdom Bacillati; phylum Actinomycetota; class Actinomycetes; order Micromonosporales; family Micromonosporaceae; genus Actinoplanes; species Actinoplanes sp. NPDC048791. The sequence goes on from NZ_JBEZGQ010000348.1 coordinate 2,081, forward strand.
TCGACGGCTGGCGCGACGACCTGGACGCCGAGCCGCGCCCGGACCCGAACGGCGCGCCCCGGATCCTGCTCGGCGACTTCAACGCGACGCTGGACCACAAGGCGCTGCGGGACCTGATCGGCGACGGCTACCGGGACGCCGCCGACGCCGCGGGACAGGGGCTGGTCGGCACGTGGGGCCCGTACGACGGGGACCCGCTGCCGCCGGTGACCATCGACCACGTGCTGGCCGACCGCCGTCTGGGCGTGGGCGCGGTCAGCGTGCACGGCATCCCGGACAGCGACCACCGCGCGATCATCGCGACGCTGCGTCTCCCGGCGGCCTGAGCTCCCGGCCGAAGACGGCTCGCAGGCCGGCCCGGTAGGTGTCCGCCGGCACCGCCTCCGGGTCCAGCCAGTGCTGCAGCCCGACGCCGATGTCCAGGGCCAGCACCAGGGCGGCCAACTGCTCGGCGGGCATCGGCAGATCGTCGCCGGCCAGCTCGGTGAGCTCCGCCGCGCTCGACGCGCGCACGGTCCGCAACCACTGGCCGACCGGCTCCCGGCCGGACTCCTCGCGCATGCCGTAGAGCCACAGCTCGACGAAGGCCATCGCGAAACGCTGGATCTCCGGGCGGCCGACGTTCCGCTCGTAACTGGCGCCGAGCACGTCCGCCCAGGCCGGCAGCGTCTCCCCGGGCGGCCGGTCGCCGGCGCCGTCGTCAGCGGCCAGCTTGCGCTCCAGGATCGCGGTGATCAGGTCCTTCTTGCTGCCGAAGTTGGCGTAGATGGCGCCCTTGGTCAGACCGGCGGCCCGGGCGATCTCGTCCAGCGAGGTCTGGTGGATGCCGCGGTCGCCGAAGAGCGTCTCGGCCGCGTCGAGCAGCCGCGCGCGGGTCACCTCCTGCTGCTGGGCCCGGGTCAGTCGCTGCGTCATGGTGGCCAAGCTACCCGATTGACATTCCGAGCGGTATCCAGATACTGAGTGGTATCCGAATACCGACTGGTATGTGAGGCGATCGTGCTGCACATCGACACCCTGACCAAGGTCTATCGCCGCGGCGTACGGGCCAACGACGGCATCAGCCTCGACGTGGCCCCGGGCGAGGTGCTCGGCCTGCTCGGGCACAACGGCGCCGGCAAGACCACCCTGCTCAGCCAGATCGTCGGGCTGGTCCGGCCGACCTCCGGCCGGATCACCCTGCTCGGCCGCGACCCGGTCGCCGAGCCGGCCTGGGCCCGCACGGTCTGCTCGTTCCAGCCGCAGGCGCAGGCGCCGCTCACCGGCGTCACCACCCGGCAGGCGATCGAGATCGTCGGCCGGCTCCGCGGCGGCGGCCGCCGGGCGGTCCGCCGGCGCACCGATGAGCTGCTGGCCGCGCTGGACCTGGGCGAATGGGCCGACCAGGCCGGCGAACGGTTGTCGGGCGGCGTGCGCCGGCTCACCGCGTTCTGCATGGCGATCGTCGAGCCCGGCCGGCTGGTGATGCTCGACGAGCCGACCAACGACGTCGACCCGGTGCGCCGCCGGCTGCTCTGGGAGCAGGTGCGCGCGCTGGCCGCCGACGGGCACGGCGTCGTGCTGGTCACCCACAACATCACCGAGGCGGAACGCGCGATCGACCGCGTCGTGGTGCTGGACCACGGCCGGGTCGCCGCCGCGGGCAGCCCGGCCACCCTCGCCGCCGGCCGCGAGATGCGACTGGAGCTCACCGGCGCGGACGGCCACCCCGCACCGAGCTGGTCGCTGGCCGAGCACCAGGAGGGTGGCCGGCGCACGTTCACGGTCGCCGCGGCGGACGCGCACCTCGCCGTCGCCTGGGCGCAGACCCGCACGACACGCTTCTCCCTCAACCCCGTCAGCCTCGAGGACGTCTACGTCCGCCTGACCGAGGAGGTCACCGGCGATGCGGCACTGGCTGCGTAGTTACCTGCTCCTGCTGCGCTGGTCGGCGATCCGGCTGCGCTACCTGCTGCCGATGATCCTGGTCATCCAGACCATGATGTCGATCGGCATCGTCATCGGCTTCGCGTTCCTGCTTCCGACGGTCGACCCCGCGACCGCGCTGCACCTCACCACCGGCGCGCCCACCCTGGCCCTCATCACGATCGGCATGGTGCTGGCACCGCAACTGGTGGCCGAGGCCAAGACCGCGGGCACCTTCGCCTACAACCGCACACTTCCGGTGCCGCGCACCGCGGTGCTCGGCGCGGACATCACCACCTGGCTGGTGGCCGGCACTCCGGGACTGCTGCTGGGACTGCTGGTCGCGGTGCTGCGCTTCGACCTCACCCTGCGGGTGAGCTGGCTGGTCGTCCCGGCCGTGCTGCTGGTCGCGCTCACCGCGACCACCGTGGGCTTCGCGATCGCGTACGCGGCCGCGCCGCCGGTGACCAACATGGTCAGCCAGCTGATCGTCTTCATCGCGCTGATGTTCTCGCCGATCAACTTCCCGGCCGACCGGCTCCCCCAGTGGTTGCAGGACGTGCACCGGGTGCTGCCGTTCGAGTCCATGGCGCAGGCGATCCGCGAATCGCTCGCCACTCCGCCGGAAGGCGTGTCCATGCTGCCGTTCCTGGTGCTGGCGGTGTGGGGCGCGGCCGGCCTGGCCATCCCGTTGCGGGTGTGGGCCAGGCGCGACTGAGCCGGATCAGGCCGCGGTGCTGGTGCTCGTGCTGGCCGCGGCGGCGCGGGCCAGGCCGAAGGTGAGCGCGTCGGTGAGGGCCTTCCAGCTCGCCTCGACCACGTTCTCGTGCACGCCCACCGTGGTCCAGTCGCGGGCGCCGTCGCTGGTCTCCACCAGGACCCGGGTGATCGCGTTCGAGCCGTGCGAGCCCTCCAGGATGCGGACCTTGAAGTCGGCCAGCTCGAAGGACTTCAGCTCCGGGTAGTGCTTGGACAGGGCCACGCGCAGCGCCTCGTCGAGGGCGTTGACCGGGCCGTTGCCCTCGGCGGTGGCGATGACGCGCTCACCGCGTACGCGGACCTTGACGGTGGCCTCGGAGACCACCGAGCCGTCCTCGCGGTGCTCGACCTGCACCCGGTACGACTCCAGCGCGAACGGGCGCACGAAGTCCGCACCGGGCAGCTCACCGCGTACGAGAAGCTCGAAGGACGCGTCCGCGGCCTCGAAGGACCAGCCACCCGCTTCCAGTTCCTTGACCTTGCGGGTCACCGCCGTGAGGGTGTCGGGGTGGCCGGCCAGGTCCAGCCCGAGCTCGCGACTCTTGAGCTCGATGCTGGCCCGGCCGGCCATCTCGGTCACCAGGATCCGCATGTCGTTGCCCACCACCGACGGGTCGACGTGGTTGTAGAGCAGCGGATCCACCTTGATCGCGCTCGCGTGCAGCCCCGCCTTGTGAGCGAATGCCGCGGCCCCGACGTAGGCCTGGTGGGTGTCGGGGGCGATGTTGGCGATCTCGGCGAGCGCGGTGGACACCCGCGTCGCCTTCTCGAGGCATCCGTCCGGTAGGACCTTCAGCCCGAGCTTGAGTTGCAGGTTGCTGACGACGGCGAACAGGTCGGCGTTGCCGGGCCGCTCGCCGTAGCCGTTGGCCGTGCACTGGAAGTGTTCGACGCCCGCCTCGACGGCGGCGACTGTGTTGGCGACCGCGCAGGACGTGTCGTTCTGGCAGTGGATGCCGAGCTGGTCCGGGGCGACCCCGGTGCGCGCCACCACGTCGTTGATCGCGGCGGTGATCATCGACGGGAGCATGCCGCCGTTGGTGTCACACATGACGACGCGCTCGGCGCCGGCCTCGAACGCGGCCTTGACCACGGAGGCGGTGTAATCGGGGTCGTAGCGGAAACCGTCGAAGAAGTGCTCGCAGTCGACGAACGCGCGGCGGCCGTTGGCGACCAGGTGCGCGACGGTGTCGCGGACCATCGCCAGGTTCTCCTCGCCGGTGGTGCGCAGCGCCCGCTCGACGTGCCGGATGTCGGACTTGGCGACCACGCAGACGACCGGCGTCTCGGCGTCCAGCAGCGCCTGCACCTGCGGGTCCTGCGCCACGTCGACGTTGGCCTTGCGGGTCGCCCCGAACGCGACGAGCACCGCGTTCTTCAGCTGCAGCTCGGTGCGCGCCCGGGCGAAGAACTCGGTGTCCTTGGGCATGGCACCGGGCCAGCCGCCCTCGATGAAGCCGACACCGAACTCGTCCAGCAACCGCGCGACTGCGAGTTTGTCGACGACCGAGTAGCTGATGCCCTCGCGCTGCCCGCCGTCGCGCAGCGTCGTGTCGAACACCTGGTAGGTCATGGGGGTTCCTTTCCGAGACTGACGACCCAACAAAAAGACCCCCCGCGGATGCGGGAGGTCTGCACGTCGGCGGAAATTCAGCCGGCGCGCTAGGTGCGAATAATCAGCACGGAGTGGGTCACGCCCCGAAGCATGCCACGCGCCGCCACGGTGGGAGCCCAGAATCCACAAGCTGAGACAGCCGATCCCGTACGGGTGAGTAATTCGACACGGCGGCAACGTGACGGTGGCAGTTAGGTTGGACGGGTGGCCGTCGACAATCACCCCCGCAGCCTGACCTTCTCCACCAGCTACAACTTCCGCGACGTCGGCGGCTATCCCGGCCTCGACGGGCGCACGGTGAGCTGGCGGCGGTTGTTCCGCGCCGACTCCCTGCACCGGCTCAAGGGCACCGACCTCGAGACCTTCCAGGCGCTGGGCGTGCGCACCGTCATCGACCTGCGCCGGCCGTTCGAGGTGGAGCAGCACGGGCGGGTGCCGCACTCCGAGGGGCTGGACTACCGCAACCTGGTGCTGGAGCACGTCGACTGGGAGTCGGTCGCGCACTCCGGGGACATCCCGCACGAGCGCTGGCTCGCCGACCGCTACCTCAACTTCGCCGAGGACGGGCAGGCCGGGCTGGCCGCGGCGCTGGGCGTGATCGCGGATCCGGCGGCGGCCCCGGTGGTCGTGCACTGCATGGCCGGCAAGGACCGCACCGGCGTGGTGTGCGCGCTGACCCTGTCCCTGCTCGGAGTGTCCGATACGGACATCGCGCAGGACTATGCGCTGACCGAGGCCGCGATGGAGTCGCTGACGGCGTACCTGTTGAAGACCAAGCCGGAGCTCGTGCACGACAAATACCACATGTTCGACTGCCCGCAGGACGCCATGCTGCTGTTCCTGCGGGACCTGCGCGAGCGCCACGGCTCGGTGGAGAAGTACGTCCGCGAGATCGGCCTCAGCACCGGACAGCTGGCGAGCATGCGCGAGCACCTGCTGACGCCCGCCTGACAGACACGGTGGCGCGGCGGGTGTCTACTTGCCGTCCATGCGAGTCCTCGTCAGCACCTGGCCGGCCCATGGGCATCTGCTCCCCCTGCTCCCGCTGATCCGGGCGGCCCAGCAGGCGGGCCACGACGTCGTCGTCGCCTCCGGCGCCGAGGGTGTCACCGAGGCGCGCCGGCGCGGGCTGACAACCTGGGACATCGGCCCGAGCCGGACGGAATCCGACGCGGCCTTCCGCTCCCGGGTGCCGGACCTGGGCGCGGTCCCGCCGGAACGCCGGATGGCCACAGTGATCGGCGGCATGTTCGGCGCGGCGGCGTTCGAACGGGCCGCCGGTCTGGTGCCCCGCGCCGAGGAGTGGAAGCCCGACCTGGTCATCCACCCGATCACCGAACTCGCCGGCGCGGTGGCCGCGGC
>NZ_JBEZGQ010000349.1:0-7702 GCF_040650095.1 Actinoplanes sp. NPDC048791
GCCCGGTGGTACGCGGCGCGACAGCCCGGGCACCGGCGGCGGACGCGCTGCGCCCGGTCACCGAGGATCCGGTCACCGGGGTCAGGTCGATCGTCTGCAGAGTGGGCTCGGTGGCGGGCGCGGTCAACGCCTCCGGGCGGGCCGCCGCACCACCCCCGGCGGCCAGTACGGTCACCGCGCCGCTCATCGCCATCGCTGTGCCGACAACGGCGGCCATGACTCGTCTCTGGGTCTTGTTCTCCACGCGTTTCCCCCCGCGAAAGGCTTCGGACCAGGCCAGATCAGGATGAAACGTATGCGGCTCTCATGTGTGGGGTTGCCGATTCCCGTGACACCGGTCACTCTGTTCCGGGTGCCGGGCACGGGGTTCGTTAATGCGTCGCGCCGTTCTGCCGAAGGTAGGACGTGACCTCTGTGCTGGCGCCCGTCCGAGCCGGCGGCGACGTGGACGCGCCGACCGTGGCGTACCCGGTGCTGCCCCGGCGCAGCGCCGCGCTGGCCTGGTCATACATAGTCGCGGCAGGCGCCGCCATCACCCTGTTCGCGGCCGGGCCGGCGTCGGTGCAGCTGCCGCTGATGCTGACCGCGATCGTGGGCGGGCTGTGGGCCACCACGTACGCGGTCCGCCGGATCGCCGTCCCCGCCCACCGCAAGCCCTGGCGCCTGCTGCTCTGGTCGGCCGGCATGTTCTTCGCCGGCATCGTGCTGCGGGTCGTCGTGCCCGGCGCCGGTGCCTCCCCGCCGACCTCGATGGCGCTCATCCCGGACGCCTTCGTGCTGCCCGGCTACCTGCTGATGGGCTACGCCTTCGCGGACATGCTGCGCCGCCGGCGGGCCGCGGACGACGACCCGGCCCGGGTGGACGCGCTGCTGGTCGGGCTGGCCGCGGCGTTCCTGTGCTGGACGTACCTGATCGTGCCGTCGATGGCGCAGACCGACCTGACCCCGCTGCGCATCGCCAACTCGTTCTTCCCGGTCATCGACGTCGTGCTGGTGGTGCTGGCCGCGCAGCTGGCCATCTCCGGCGGCGCCCGTCAGCCGTCGCTGTGGCTGCTGCTGTCGGCCTCGGCGACCATGTTCGTCGGCGACTTCCTCTTCATGCTGCGCGACGGCGCCCTGGCCGACGTGCCCCAGCACGCCGTCGACGTGCTCTTCATGGCGACGTTCCTGCTCGTCGGCGCGGCCGGTCTGCACCCGTCCATGCGCACGCTGACCGAGCCGCAACGCGTGGTCATCACCGATCTCAGCAAGATCCGCACCGGCCTGATCGCCCTGATGGTGGTCGTGCCGACGATCATCACCACCACCGTGCCGGCCGGCTCCACCCTCAACGGCGTGGTCCGCTCGGTCCTCTGCGTGCTGCTCATCCTGGCCGTGTTCGCCCGCGTGGTGCGCTCCAACAACTCGCGGGCGCGCGCCGAACGGGCCACCCGCCGCCGGGCCACCCACGACGCCCTCACCGACCTGCCCAACCGTGAACTGCTCGCCGAGACGATCGCGGAGTGGGGGGACCGGGCCGCCGCCGACGAGCAGGAGATCAGCCTGCTCTTCATCGACCTGGACCGCTTCAAGATGGTCAACGACCACTGGGGTCACCAGGTCGGCGACGAGCTGCTCTGCGCGGTCGCGGGCCGGCTGAGCGCGCAGATCCGCGGGGCCGACCTGGTCTGCCGGATCGGCGGGGACGAGTTCGTGATCGCCTCGGCCAGCCCGTCGCACTCCGCGCTGGCCGAGTCGCTGGCCGACCGGGTGCTGGCCGAGTTCGCCCGCCCGTTCGAGCTCTCCGTCGGCAACGTGGTCATCTCCGCGTCCATCGGGGTGGCCAAGTCGCTGGGCGGGGCGCAGGCCCTCGAGCTGATCCGCGACGCCGACACCGCCATGTACAAGGCCAAGGGCAGCGGGCGCAACGCGTACGCGCTGTTCGACACGTCCCTGCGCGACGAGGTCCGGGACCGGATGAACCTGGAGCAGGCGCTGCGCCGGGCCCTGCCGCGCGGTGAGCTCTCCGTGCACTACCAGCCGATCGTGGACCTGGCCACCGACGAGCTGGACGGCTTCGAGGCGCTGATGCGCTGGCAGCACCCGACGCTCGGCGCGGTCTCACCGGTGGACTTCATCCCGGTGGCCGAGGAGACCGGCCTGATCGTGCAGAGCGGTGCCTGGCTGCTGCGCGAGTCCGCGTCCCAGCTCGCGGCCTGGACGGCCGAGCGCGGTCCGGACGCCCGGCGGCTGCACGTCTCGGTCAACGTCTCGGTCCGCCAGCTGCGCGACGGTGCCCTGGTCACGGTGGTACGGGACGTGCTGGCCGACACCGGGCTCGCGCCGGACCAGCTGTGGCTGGAGATCACCGAGTCCGGCGTGATGGAGGACATCGACACCGCCCTGATCACCCTGAACCAGCTGCGCGGCCTCGGCGTGACGCTGTGCATCGACGACTTCGGCACCGGCTACTCGTCGCTGAGCTACCTGAACCGGCTGCCGGTCGGCATCGTCAAGATCGACCGCTCGTTCGTCAGCCGGGTCGGCGAGGACGGCGCCAACGAGCCCATCGTGCGCGCGGTGCTGGCCATGACCCGGGCGATGAACCTGCGCGTGGTCGCCGAGGGTGTGGAGACCGAGGTGCAGCGCGACTGGCTGCGCGAGCAGGGCTGCGACCTGGGCCAGGGCTGGTTCTACGGCAAGGCGGAACTGCCCGCGAATCTGGGAAGCTGGATCCGCTGAGAGGAGAACCCACTCCCCGCCACTTCTAACGTATATCGCACCCCGGGGCTTGTGGCAAGACCCCGTTCATGGCGCAGAATCGTCCGCTGAGCCCGGAATCTGCGCAATCGAGGTGTGAATGAATCCCTTGGCGACCAGCGCCTTCGATCTTCCCGACCGGCTGGCTCAGAAGGCCGACCCGAAACTGATCGCAGCCGACGAGCGGCACTTCGCGGCCATCGCGGAGAGCCTGCGGCAGTCCATCGCCGACCTGTCCGACCGGCTGGAGGCCGAGCGCCGGGCCCCCGCGGGCAAGGGCCGTCAGGCGGTGGACCGCGACACCGAGGTACGGCGGCTGTCCGCCCGGCTGCGCGCCCTGCGCCGCTTCGGGATGGACCTGTGCCTCGGGCGCATGGTCGGCGCCGACGACGCCGAACCGGTGTACGTCGGGCGGTTCGGCCTGACCGACAGCACGGGCCGCCGGCTGCTGCTCGACTGGCGGTCGCCCGCGGCCGAGCCGTTCTTCGGGGCGACCCACGCCAACCCGATGGGGCTGGCCAGCCGCCGCCGCTACCGCTGGACCCGCGGCCGGATCAGCGACTACTGGGACGAGGTGTTCAGCCCGGACGGGTTCGAGGGGCACGCCGCGCTGGACGACCAGTCGGCCTTCATCGCCAGCCTGGGCGGCAACCGGTCGGCCCGGATGCGCGACGTGCTCGGCACCATCCAGGCCGACCAGGACGCGATCATCCGCGCCGGGTCCGGCGGCGCTCTCGTCGTCGACGGTGGTCCGGGTACGGGCAAGACCGTCGTCGCCCTGCACCGCACCGCCTACCTGCTCTACGCCGACCCCCGCCTCGGGCACCGCCGTGGTGGCGTCCTGTTCATCGGCCCGCACCAGCCGTACCTGGCCTACGTCGGTGACGTCCTGCCCAGCCTCGGCGAGGAGGAGGTGCAGATCTGCACCCTGCGCGACCTCATCGCCGAGGGCGCCGCGGCCACGCCCGAGACCGACCCGGAGGTGGCCCGGCTCAAGTCGTCGGCGCGACTGGTACAGGCGATCGAGGCAGCCGTCCGGTTCTACGAGGAGCCGCCGGCCACCGCCATGACGGTCTCCACCGGCGAGGCCGACATCCGGCTGAGCGCCGACGACTGGGCCGAGGCGTTCGAGGCGCCCGGACCCGGTACGCCGCACAACGAGGCCCGGGACGAGATCTTCCAGGAGCTGCTCACGATCCTGGTGGAGAAGTACGACGGTGACGAGCCGGAGGCCTTCGTCCGGCGGTCGCTCGGGCAGAACCGGGAACTGCTCGCCACCTTCAACCGCGCCTGGCCGGTGCTCGAAGCGACCGACCTCGTCGCGGACCTCTGGTCGGTACCCGCGTACCTGCGCAAGTGCGCGCCCTGGCTCACCCCGGACGAGGTCCGCACGCTGCGCCGGAACGCCGGACAGCCCTGGACGGTCGCCGACCTGCCGTTGCTGGACGCGGCCCGGCGGCGGCTCGGCGACCCGGAGGCGTCCCGGCGCAACCGCCGGCACGACGCCACCCTCGCCGTCGAACGCGAGCGCATGTCCGCGGTCGTCGACGAGCTGATCCACGCCCACACCTACGACGACGGGGAAGGGGTGTTGTCCAGCCTGCGCCAGCTCGACCTCCAGGACGCGCTGGTCGACGAGACCGCGGTGCCCGCCACCGAACCCGACCGGCTGGCCGGCCCGTTCGCGCACATCGTCGTGGACGAGGCCCAGGAGCTGACCGACGCGGAGTGGCAGATGCTCCTGCAGCGCTGCCCGTCCCGCAGCTTCACCATCGTCGGGGACCGGGCCCAGGCCCGGCACGGCTTCACGGAGTCCTGGCCGGAACGGCTCGAGCGGATCGGGCTCGACCGGGTCACCATGTCGTCGCTGACCATCAACTACCGGACGCCGGAAGAGGTCATGGCCGAGGCCGAGCCGGTCATCCGGGCCGCGCTGCCGGACGCCAACGTGCCGACCTCCATCCGCAGCAGCGGTGTCCCCGTACGGCACGGATCCGTGGCCGATCTGGAGTCCATCCTCGACAGCTGGCTCGCCGCGCACGCCGAGGGGATCGCCTGCGTCATCAGCACCGCCGGCGCCACCGTCCCGGCCACGCCCCGGATCCGGTCGCTGACCCCGGAGCTGTCCAAGGGCCTCGAGTTCGACCTGGTCGTCCTCATCGACCCGGAGGCGTTCGGCCCGGGCATCGAGGGCGCGGTCGACCGGTACGTCGCGATGACCCGCGCCACCCAGCAACTCGTCATTCTCACCACCACCGAGGGAGCTCGATGACCTCAGTCACCACCCCGCCCGCCACCCGGATGTCGCGCCGGGAGGTCGTCCAGGCCCTGTCCGGCCTCATGCTCGGCCTCTTCGTGTCCATCCTGGCCTCCACGATCGTGTCCAACGCACTGCCGCGGATCATCGCCGACCTGGGCGGCTCCCAGTCCGTCTACACCTGGATCGTCACCACCGAACTGCTGGCCATGACGGCGACCGTGCCGCTGTGGGGCAAGATGGCCGACCTCTACAGCAAGAAGCTGCTGATCCAGCTCTCCCTGGGCCTGTTCGTCGCGGGCTCGCTGATCGCCGGGCTCACCCCCGACGTCGGCATCCTCATCGTCAGCCGGGTCGTGCAGGGCATCGGCGCGGGCGGCATGGGCGCGCTCGCGATGATCGTGATGGCCGCGATGATCCCGCCGCGCGAGCTGGGCCGTTACTCGGGCCTGTTCGGCGCGGTGTTCGGCGTCGCGACCATCGCCGGGCCGCTGATCGGCGGGCTGCTGGTGGACACGTCGTGGCTGGGCTGGCGCTGGTGCTTCCTGATCGGCGTGCCGTTCTCGCTGGCCGCGATCGTGCTGCTGCAGAAGACGCTGCACCTGCCGCCGACGCCGCGCCGAGCGGTCTCGATCGACTGGCTCGGCGCGTCCCTGATCACCGCGGGCGTGTGCGACCTGCTGATCTGGTCGACCCTGGCCGGCCACCACTTCGCCTGGGGCTCCTGGCCGACCGTGCTGTTCGTCGCGGCCGGGCTCCTGCTGCTCGCACTCGCCGTCCGGGTGGAGTCGCGGGCCAAGGAGCCGATCATCCCGTTGAGCATTTTCCAAAACCGCACGGTCTCCCTGGCCATCCTGGCCAGCGTGCTGGTCGGCCTGGCCATGTTCGGTGGCACGGTGTTCCTGTCGCAGTACTTCCAGATCTCGCTGGGCAAGACCCCGACGGTCGCCGGCCTGATGAGTCTCCCGCTCATCTTCGGCCTGCTGGTGTCGTCCACGGTGGCCGGCCAGCTGATCACGAAGTACGGCCGGTGGAAGGCGTACCTGGTCGCGGGGGCGGTGGTGATGACCGCCGGCATGGTGCTGCTGAGCACGATCGACGCCCACACCAGCGTGCCGATGCTCGCGCTCTACATGGCGGTGCTGGGCGTCGGCGTCGGCATGCTGATGCAGAACCTGGTGCTGGCGGCGCAGAACGACGTACCGGCCCAGGAGCTCGGGGCGACCACGTCCGCGCTGACGTTCTTCCGCAGCATGGGCGGCGCGATCGGGGTCAGCGCCCTGGGCGCGGTGCTGGCCTCCCGGGTGACCACGATGCTGGCCGAGCGCTTCGGCGTGCCGGCCACCGGCGGCACGGCGAAGGTGCCCGACCTGGCCACCCTGCCGCCGGAGGTGCTGACCGTCGTCCGCGAGGTCTACGGCGAGGCCACGGCCGGCCTGTTCCTGATCGGCGCCCCGATCGCCGCGCTGGCCGTGCTCGCCGTCCTGTTCATCAAGGAGAAGCCGCTGCACACGCTGAGCGGCGACGAGCGCCGGGCCCAGGAGGAGGCCGCGGCGGGCGCGCCGCTGGCCTGACCAGCTCCCTCAGGACTGATCCGGCTCGACGATCAAAATCACCTTGCCGCGGCCGTGCCCGGCCTGCACGGCCGCGTGCGCCGCGGCGACCTGGGTCAACGGGTACGCCCGCAGCGGCATCGCCAGCACCCCCCGTCCGGCCAGCGCGACCACCTCGGCGAGCCGGACGGGGGAGCGGGGCGCCCGTACCACCGGGGTGCCGAACTCGGCGGCCCCCTTGTCGTCGGCGATCGTGCCGATCCGGTCCCGGGGTACACCGAGGGCCACGGACGCGGCGACGGCCCCGCGCCCGGCCGCGTCCAGGGCCACAGTCACCGGCCCGGGTGCGACCGCCCGGACCGCCTCGACCAGGCCGTCGCCGTACGCGACCGGAACGGCCCCCAGCTCCCGCAGATAGTCGTGATTGGCGGGGCCGGCTGTGCCGATCACGGTGGCACCGGCCAGCCGGGCCAGTTGCACGGCCAACGTGCCCACGGACCCCGCCGCCGCGTGCACGAGCAGTACGTCGCCCGCGGTGACGCCCAGCTGGGTCAGCGCCCCGGAGGCGGTCTGGCCGGCCGCCACCAGCGCGGCCGCCGCGGGAAACGACAGCTGTGGCGGCTTCACGACCAGATCCGCGGCCGGCACGACCACGTGGGTCGCCTGCCCGTTCATCATGGTGGAACCCAGCACCGCCGTACCCGGGACGGGGCCGGTGACACCCTCGCCGAGCAGGTCGACCACCCCCGAGAACTCCTGGCCGACCTGATGCGGGAAGTGCCCCGGCCCCCGTCTCATCCACCCCTCACGCACGGCGACGTCGAAGGGCTGGACGCCGGCCGCGCGTACCCGGACCCGCGCCTCGCCCGGACCCGGCACCGGATCGGGCAGCTCAGCCACCCGCAACACCTCGGGCGGGCCGTACCGGTCGAACACCGCTGCTCTCATCCGGTCACCCTGCAAGCTGAAGCCGGGTTGAGGTCAAGAGCGGTGGTCCCCTGACGATCACGGAGAAGACCGCCGAACGATTTCTGGCGTTTCTACCGGTTGCGCGGCTGACCGGCCGCTCCGGCAGCCGGAAATACGACGGCGCCCGGCGCCCCGGCCGCCCTAGGGTCATCGCATGCGGGTGCGGGTGCTCGGGCCGTTCGAG